>JAQVKX010000148.1 GCA_028694425.1 Candidatus Gastranaerophilales bacterium | reverse complement strand
GAATATGTTTTAGTAATTTATTTAGCGTTGATGATGATTTCGTCAATGTTAAACCCTCCTCAATACACTTGTATCGTAGGAGGGTTCTTTTTTACACCCCTATTTTCATGATACTAAATCTTTAGTAAATCTTTAATTTTTTACTCAAGCAAAGATTTTTCTGTCCGATTTTTACCTTAAAAAGCCTGTTTTTAATACGATGGTATTTATCTAAGACCGCAATTTTCTTATCAATAATGCAATTTTCATCAAATATTTTTTGTTTTTTATTATATTCAATAATTTTGTCAAACCAACCGGAAATTTGTTCGGAATTTTTTATTTTTTTAAATTTTTCAGTGTAAACATCATAATGCAAATCAAGTTCTTCTTCGGAAGCTTCAAAACCAAGAAGCAAGAACATTTTCTTATATAATTTTTTAAGTATTTCTATTTGTTTTTGGAGCTTTGTTTTAGATAATTGGCTTGGTCGTCTTGTATAAATCATTAAAAATTCTTCCAAATTAACCATTTTTACGCCGGCAAACATAGCGTCAATCCAAAGTTCATAATCTTCGGCAAAATTTATATCTTCACTGTAAAAAAGATTTTTTTTTATAAATTCTTCCCTTCTGAACATTATTGTAGGATTAGTTAATGGAGAATTAAACAGCATAAACGTTTTAATATCTTTGTTACTTAGCGGAACAAACGAAAGTTTTTCTCTGTTTGAAAATCTAAAAGTACATCCTACAAGAGAAATATCAGGATTTTCATTTAAAAATTTCACTTGCAGTTCAAATTTTTGAGACATGTAAATATCATCACTGTCCGTGATTGCAATAAATTCACCGACAGCTTTTTTAATCCCTTCGTTTCTGGCATGACCGGGACCGGAATTTTCTTCAAGTTTAAAATATTTTATTCTCTCATCTTTAAAACGTTCAAAAAATCGACGGTATTCTATTGTAGAAGCATCATCTACAATAATAAGTTCAAAATCTGAGAGCGTTTGACTTAAAATACTCTTAACCGTCTCTTCCAAATAATGATAAGGCGTATTATAAAGTGCCATAACGGCAGAAACTTTTGGCATTTTTACTCCCGATTGACTTATGATTACAGCTATTATAACATAAAAGGGAATAGTGAATGGTGAAATGTGAAAAGAAGTTGAAAGGGCAAAAAATGACTAAAGTTGCAATACTATACATAGGGACAGGGCATTATACGATTTTTTGGGATGAGTTTTTTCAATCTTGTGAAAAAAATCTGCTGAGAAACTGTGAAAAACATTACTTTTTCTTTACCGACAGCAAAGAATTTCAAAGCAATGAAAAAGTTACGATTGTTCCGCAAGACAATCTGGGTTGGCCTTTGATTACAGCTTTACGATATAAGATTTTAAATAAAATAAAAGAAGAGCTGAAAGATTATGATTATGCGTTTTTCTTTAACGGCAATATGGAAGTCATACACCAAGTTAAGGAAAAAGAACTTTTGCCAAACGCCAAAGAAGGTTATATTGTTGCACCGCTTCATTCGGGCAACAAAAGAATGAAATCCAATCATGATTTTGAATACGAAAGAAACCCGAAATCAACTTCCTACATTCCTTACGGTGTAGGAAAATATTACTTTCACGCAGGACTTTTGGGGGGAAGAGTTAAAGAATTTCTTGAAATGCTCGACATTTGTGAAAAAATGATGGATGACGATTTAAAAAATAATATTATTCCCAAATTCCACGACGAAAGCGTTTTTAACAAATATGTTTTAACCCATCCGCATAAAATTTTAAGCAATTATTACATCCATCCCACACATGGAAAGTGGTTTTTGAGGCTTAACCCGAAAGTTAAAATAATTCAGCGAGATAAAGCTAAATTGAAATACGGCGGACATGCTTACTTGAGAGGCGAAACTCATGAAAAAATAACTCTTTCAAATTACATAAAAGAGAAGATTAGAAATGTACTTAAGTGAAGAACTTAGAAAAAAAATTAAGGATTTGTTAGATAACGGCGGAGTAATTTCGTTTGTCACAGATACGGTTTGGGGATTAGGAGCTTTACCGTCAAGTGAAAAAGGTGTTAAAAAAATTTATGACATCAAGAAAAGAGAAGCCAAAAAACCTTTGATTTTAATGTCAAATAAAATTGAAAACCTTTTGCCTTATGTAAAACCTTTAAATGATAAAGCAAAAGAGTTAATAGATAAACATTTCCCGGGAGCTTTAACATTAGTATCGGAAAAATCAGAAGAGACACCGAACTATATAACGTCAGGATTTGACACTGTTGGAATAAGGATTCCGGACAATAAAGTATTTCAAGAGATTTGTGAGGCAACACCGGGTGGTGTTCTTGCAACCACCAGTGCAAATTTATCCAATGAGCCTTCTGCCAAAACTTATGAACAAGCGGTTGAAAATATGGGCGAAAAAGTTGATTTAATTATTGAAGATTTCGGGCAAACGGCAAACGGGACGGAATCAACCGTTGCAAGTGTTTTAAATAATAAAGTTAAAATCTTACGCCAAGGGATTTTAAAAGTGATTAAGTGATTTAATAAATGGAAAATTTGTTTAGGTTATAAGGTGAACAGGTGAATAGGTGAATAGTTTATAGGGTTATCGATTTATGGGTTTTGAAAATAACATATAAACCTATCACCCTATAAACCTATAAACTTTTTTTACATTTCACATTTCACGTTTCACGTTTTGCTTTTCGCCTCTCACTTTAAAAAAGGATTGTTAAAAAGTTCTGTTACTGTTATAATTAATAAAATTAAGAATGAAGATGTTTAAAAATTCGAAAAATCACAATTTTCCGCAATTTTTCCGCAAGCTCAATATTTAATACAGGACAAAAATGGACGAAAACATAAAAAATAAGTCATTGGATATAGATTTATCCTTCAAAAAAAATAACGTAGACGAATTGTTTTTTAATTTAAGCGAAAACCCTGACGGTTTTAAGAATAAAGACTTTAGATACACTTTAAGTTTAATTTATCAAATAATTGAAGACGAATTTGAAGATGTGTTTTTAAGTCCCAATTTACCTGTGAGAAATACCGATTTTTATTTAATAAACAATAAAAATCAATTATCCTTTTTTGTTACACCTACAAATAATTTTCAATTTTATTTAAAATCTAAAGGCTCGCTTTTTAGATTTCATTCTCAAGTCGTGAAAAATCAGGCAGGTTTTGTTATGCCGCTGGATTTAGTTTTGGATTATTTTGGCGGGTTCGGGGATATTTTTGATTTTTGTTCTGTTTCACATACTTTTGTGTATATGCACAAATTAACACGATTTGTTATGAAATTAATCGAAAAACTTTATTTCATTCCGACAATACATACAAAAGGTTCTTCTTTCAGGATAGTTTATGAACCGATTATTTCAAATAATCAATTGGCGAAAATCATTAACCTGTTTGACCAAAATATCCCTGAAGATTTATTTATTGAGGGTGAAGCACCAAAAAATTTCGTAAGCGATTTTATCAAGAGTTATCTAAACTATCTTATTTATAAGTTCTTGCATATTAAAGCATACAAATTCAAAAACGTTAAGTCGGGGCATTACTTGATTAAAGACTTGGAACAAAAATCCGTCCTTAAAAATCAGGATATTGCTGAAAACCTTTCATTATGGTTCGATGAACTTTATTTAGGCAAATATGACGTTATCCCTTTCTTTAAAATAGAAAAAATTGATGATGAAAAATTTGAACTTAAAGTACATATAAAAAACCGCAAAACCGACGAAAGTGTTTTAATTGACGAACTTTATATAAAAGAAGAAGTTTTTGATGCTGATTCGTCGGATATCTCCAGAATCGTAGAAAAACAGCTTAATTACACAATAAAATATATGCCCGAGTTGGAAAAATTGTTTGAAGATGAAACAAAATTATCACTGATTTTGGATTTAAATGAAATTTATAAAATTATTACACAAACCGCATATTATCTGCAAAAGGCTCAAATCGAAGTTATTTTGCCTGACGAGCTTGCTAACATAATTGTTCCTCGAGCCTCCATAAACGCAAAAGTAAAAACAGCCAGAGCAGGTGATTTAACAGATATTTTCAATAATACTTCTTCCGGAAGACTGTCGTTGGACGATATTTTGGATTTTTCATACGAAATTGCAATCGGTGATGAAAAAATATCTATGAAAGAGTTTGAAGACCTTATACAATCAAATGAAGGGCTTATAAAATATAAAGATAAGTATGTCCTTATCGACAAAAACGAAAGCAAAAAACTTTTCGAACAAATTTCAAAAGCAAATCCTTCAAAATTATCAAGACTTGAATTAATCCATGCATCAATGTCCGGTCAGCTTGAAGAATATGATTTTGATTACGATGAAGCATTTGCAAATGTTATAAAAAACTTTAATAAACCGATTGAGGTCGAAATCCCAAAAGATTTAAAAGGAGAATTAAGACCTTATCAAAAAACAGGTTTAAAATGGCTTTGGACAAATATTTCAAAAGGTTTTGGCTGCTGTATGGCAGATGATATGGGGCTCGGTAAAACCATTCAGGTTATAAGCCTTATTCTAAAAATGAAGGAAGAAAACAGACTTAAGAAGCCGGTTCTTGTTGTTTGCCCGACAACCTTAATGGGTAACTGGATGAAAGAACTTGAAATGTTTTCGCCAAATCTCAAGGCAGTTATTTATCACGGCAGCGAACGGCAGCTTGACTTAAAAAATGATATTATTTTAACAACTTATTCAATTATAAGAATTGATATAGAAGATTTAAAAAAAGAATCCTGGTCGATGGTTATCGTTGATGAAGCCCAAAACATTAAAAACCCTGACACTGCTCAAACACTTGCGGTTAAATCAATTAAAGCAGATATAAAAATAGCAATGACAGGTACTCCGGTAGAAAACAGGTTAACCGAACTTTGGAGTATTTTTGACTTTATTAACAGGGGTTATTTGGGTGCTTTAAGGGAATTTCAAAAGAGTTATGCAATACCTATTGAACGTTTTAAGGAAACTTCAAGAGCTTTCAAACTTAAAATGTCGGTCTCCCCGTTTGTTTTAAGAAGATTAAAAACCGACAAAAACGTCATCACGGATTTACCCGAAAAACTTGTAATGAATGATTACTGCTATTTATCCAAACCTCAAGCAATACTCTATGAAAAAACATTAAATGAAATGATGGAGAAAATAAGCGGAATTACCGGTATAAACCGACGGGGAAATATTTTTAAGCTTATAACAGCTCTGAAACAAATTTGTAATCACCCTTATCAGTTTTTAAAAGCCGGTGAAATGACCAAAGAGTTTTCAGGCAAGATGGAAAAATGCGTTTCTCTTGTCCAAAATATTTTAGACAACAATGAAAAAACTCTTATATTTACTCAATATAAGGAAATGGGCGATATTTTATGTAAAGTATTACAAGAAGAATGTAATA
>JAQVKX010000147.1 GCA_028694425.1 Candidatus Gastranaerophilales bacterium | reverse complement strand
AGTTCAGATTATTGGGTAAGAAATCCTATTATTGCAAAAATAAAAATAAGTATAACAGGACTTACTTTAAATCTGATTAACAAAATTGCAGACAAAATAAATGCAAAAAAACCAATTAAATCTGTAATTAAATTTTTACCGATATGTAATGATGTTGAAATTAATAATCCGACAATAGCGGGAATAGTTTTGTTTAAAATTTTTGTTGCCATTATTGAATTCTTAATTTTTTCGTAATTTTTAGAAATTATAAACATTAATATACTGCCCGGTAAAAACATTGCAAATGTACCTATAACAGCTCCCCCGACTCCGGCTATACAATATCCTGCGAATGTTGCAATAATTGCAATCGGTCCCGGAGTAAGTTGACTTATAGCAGTTCCGTCTATAAACTGTTGTTCGGTTAATAAGTGCAAATTAACTACTAATTCCTTATAAATTACAGGTATTGCGACATATCCGCCACCAAAAAATATAAAGCCGATTTTTAAAAAAACTATAAAAATTAAGATCATAGGAGGTAATAAAAACAGACTAAAATTCATTTTACCTCCTTATTGTCTAAAAACCTTACTGTTATAAATCCATATAATAAAGTCAAAATTAAAATTATAAAAATTTTAAGATTAAATATTAAAGATAAAATAATAACTGTTATAGCAATAATTACAGGCTCTAAAGATTTAAAATGATTTTTACCTATTCTAAAAGCAGCAGCTACAATAAGTGCTATTACAACAGGTTCTATTCCTTTTAATGCAGCTTGTAAAGAAGGTAATTTTTGAAAATGCATGTATAAAGCAGATAACATAATTACAAAAATAATAGATGGGGTTAAAAATGATAAAAGCGAAACAATTGCCCCTTTGACTCCCCCTAATCTATAACCAATAAATATTGAAGCATTTACGGCAAAAGATCCCAAAAATTGCCCTAAGGTAATTCCATGAGCAAATTCATCAGTTTCCAACCATTTTTTGCGATTAACGCAATAATCTTGCATTAATGAAATAATTGCCATTCCTTCGCCAAACCCTGTTGCTCCGATAATAAAAAAAGTTTTTGATATTTCATATAATGAAACTTTATTTTTTATCATATAAACCTTTTTTTTCTTGATGTTTCAATTGCGATTTTACTATGCAATCTCCTTCGTTAACACCAATTTCATCAGCAATAAGTTGACATTTTACAGTCAGCAAGAAAAATATATTTTTATCTTTTATATGGCTTAAACCTTCAAAATTTCCCTGCCCTTTTGAAATTATTAAGTCAGCAGAATTAAAATAATCCAAAAATTCTTGCGAAACACAATCCAAAAGGGTTCCCGGTGCATTGTCTCCGTTGGTTATAACTTTAGATACAATTTTATCTAATCCCACAAATAAAGCATCTTCCATAGTTGCATCATTTAAGACCGGTCTGTGCCTCACTACAAAAGTTACGTCAGTATGATTTATAACTTCTAAAAATAATTTGTCAAATACGATTTCACCTGTATTATCCCCAAGATAAAGTATTGATTTTGCCTTTTTAATTTTCCCCGATAACTCAGCAGAATCATCAATTGGAAAGTTAGTTTTAAAAACTTCTTCAATTTTTTTATCAACATCAAAATCATGAGTCGGACCAAAATCAATTATATTACCTGCAATTGCAAGTCTCATTGCTTTATCAAAAGAATTTGGGTCATTTTTAATTATATTTTCATATTTTTTACAATATTCAATTGCCTTTTTATTATATTCATCTTTTAAAGGTTTATAAGGATCGATAATACCTGTTACTTCACAAATTATTTTTTTAACTTGTTTTCCGGCTGAAATAGTAAGCTGATTATAATCAACTTTTGAATAATATTCTAAAATTTTTCTTAAAACTTCTTCCTGATATTTTGAATCGAGAAGGCCTTTTTTAAAAAGATTTAAAGTTCCTTTTATTGAACATGCTATACAATCAGGGTTTAATATCATTTTCTATCCTTTTTTATTTTTTTATATCTATAATATTTTATCATTGAGTTTACGGAAAAAGTTCCTTTTTCCTGTAAACTCTGATGTCCGATTTCAAACCTTGCCGCCGGCTATCCCGTAGCCGGCAAGGTTTTCACACTTCTAAGGTCGCATACGGAAAAGTCTCAATTTTTGTCAAAATTGGACTTTTTCCGCATGCTCATTTATAAAATTCTAATTTAAATCCGACTCCGATATTTTTTGCATTTAATTTTCTTGTCAATTCTATTTTGGCACTAAAATCCGTACAATGACAAGGATAAAGTTCTTTTATATCTTGCTTTTTTAAATATTCAATTATTTTGTTCATCTTCTCTTTTGGTGTATCAATCAAGTGAAGACCGCCGATAATGTTTTCCATTTTTGTTGTTTTAAATAGTTTTTGACTGTATTCAACAATATTACAAATACCTGAATGAGAGCAGCCTGTTATAATTGATAAGCCTTTGTCGGATTTATACACTAATACAGAATCTTCAATTACATAATCATTCTCGTATTTCCCGTTTCTTAAAACTTTTTCCACCGGCTCTTTCGCTTCAAAATCATTAAAGCGAGGAATTTCACCCAAAAAGGTTAAATTCTCTGTTAAGCTATAAGCCTCATCGGTGGTGATAACATTAAACACCTTTTTTAATTTTTCTTCCGTTAATATACAGCCGATTTCGCCCAAACCTTCTTCATATTTTTCCAAAAAAGTATCAGGATGTGTTATTATTGTGGGTTTTTTGACCTTTTGTTTTTGGTCAAATGCTGAAATATAAAATTCCAAATAATGATTAAGCCCCCAAGTATGATCATAATGTCCATGAGAAAGTACAATATAATCCAAGTCAAGGAGGTTTATGCCAAGACTGACGGCATTTTTAATAAATACATCCGAATAACCTGTATCAAAAAGGATTTTCTTAGCCTCATCTTCTATATAAAAACAAAGACCGTGCTCAGCTAAAAGCCTTCTGCTTTTTCCTATGTTATCATCAGTTAAAACTGTTAATTTCATTTATATTACCTCAAATTGTATCATATAAAAAGAATTTAAATCTGTATAGGATATTTGTTTAAAGCCGAATTCTGTTATAAATTTTTCTAATTCATCCGGGGATAACCTTATTTGCATTGGAGGTCCAAAAGAAGCTTCTTCCTTTTTTATCTCTATAATTGCAAGTTTGCCTTTTTTCTTTATAATCCTATGAAGCTCTTTAAATAGATTTTTGCCGTACTTTAATAAATCAATCCCGTGTATAACTGTGCAAATAAAACATACATCACAAGTCTGATTATCAAGTAAAATTTTATCTTTTATATCAGAAGTTAAAGCCTTTAAATTTTTAATACCAAGTAATTTTGCTTTGTTATTTAATCTGTTTTCTATTTCCCTCCATTGGTCTAAAGCATAAATCAATCCTGAATCACCAACAATTTGTGAAGCTCTTATTGAGTAATCTCCTGCCCCACAACCCAAATCAAGAAATATACTTCCGGCTTTTAAATCTAATTTTTCAAAAACAAGATTAACATCAAATCTATTATAACTGCTTATTCCGTTTTTTTGTTTTTCTATTCCCTCATGATTATAAATAGTGTTCATTTTTTCCTTTCATCAATTTCTCTATTTTTACTGTTTTCCTACTTCATATCCTCTTGAAACGAGAATAAACGGGATTAATTTATCAATGTAAGGAACGCCGGCAAAAGCAAAAGCTGTAGGCAAATCATCGACATGTATCAAAAAATCTTTTGCTCCGAGTTTTCTTTTATAAGCTTTATCGGGACATATTGAATCATTAATTTTATTTGCAATGGTTGAACCGACAATTGCACCCAATATAACGCCCCCGAAAACAGATACAAAATTGCTCGTTTGTTTTATTATTTTAGAAGATTTTGCGGTTATTTTATCATTCATATTTTTAAAAATATTTCTGAATAAAAGAGGAAAACCTATATTTGATAAAATTTGAAAAATAGCTTCTTTAATTTTTTTTAATTGATTTTTGCCTTTATCCTCAAGCATTCCGCCGGTAAATCCGCCTAAAACAGAAGCTAAAGCAACAATAAGGATGTTTTTTGAAGAAACAAAATCCGTATTTAAAATCTTATTAAATAAATTTCCGCTTGCTTTTGTTTGGCTTACTACAACACTGCTTGAAATGCCTGTCCCCAGAATACTCCCAAGCATTGAATGCGTTTTTATTTTCTTTTTATCCTTTTTTTTATTTTCCGGCTTAATAGTAATCCCCGTAGCCCCAAAACCCGGAACTACGGTAACAAATTTATTATCATTATAAAAGAATATTATTGTCATTAGATATCTCTTAATGGTCGCAGGTATTTACTCCCGTTACCAGTGTATTTTGTAAGTAATCTGTGACCAGTTTTTCAGGTGTCTCAGGCGGGCATCCGACAAGAACTTTAATTCCTTGTGCCTCAAAAAGCCCTTGGGCTCTTTCGCCCATTCCGCCTGCAAGAACAATTGTCGCACCTTTTTCTGCTACCCATGGAGGCAAGATACCGGGAACATGTGTAGGTGGTGTAAATTCTTTTTTGTCTAAAATTTCCTTTTTGTTTTCATCAATATCAACAAATGTAAAAACTTCACAATGACCAAAATGCTGACATAATTTTCCGTTGTTTGTCGGTATTGCTATTTTCATTCTTTTCTCCTTTTATTATACTTGTACAAAACCAAAACATAAATTTAATTGCCTTGGCTAATTTTTTACCAGTTTATTTATAACTTCTTCCATAATTTTACTTGTTTGTGTTTGTGAATAAAAATATATAAATGGTTTTCCTGTGTCTCCGGCTTCTACAATATCTGCTTCAAGAGGTATTTTGCCCAAAAATGGAACATCCATTTCTTTTGCCATAGTTTCTCCACCACCTGATTTGAATATTTCTACCCTTTCGCCGCATTTTGGACAAACAAAACCGCTCATATTTTCTATTACTCCTAATATTGGGGTAGTTAATTTTTTACAAAAATTAACTGATTTTTTAACATCAACAATCGCCAATTTTTGAGGAGTAGTAACAATTATTGCTCCTGTAACATTGCCCAATGTTTGTATTACAGAAAGTGGTTCATCACCGGTTCCCGGAGGACAATCAACAATTAAATAATCCAAATCCCCCCACACCACATTAGCAATCATTTGTTTAATAAATTTCATTTTCATCGGTCCACGCCATATAATAGAATCTGTAGGATCTTCAATCATAAAACCAATAGATACAACTTTTAAACCTTCACTATATTCTATAGGATAAACTAAATCGTCTTCACCTTCTGCCCTTATACCTTCTAAACCTAAGAGTGTAGGTATACTGGGGCCATGTATATACAGCATTCCGCTGCCCCGGGCCAAGCGGGTGCTGCGGGTGATCGACCACTCGTTGATCTATTTCCTGATCGCCGGAACCTACACGCCGTTCACCCTGATCACG
>JAQVKX010000146.1 GCA_028694425.1 Candidatus Gastranaerophilales bacterium | reverse complement strand
TTTTAATGTTTGCACTATGGGCGTTTTGTTCGTTTCTTTTTGTTTTTTTGCGGAAAAATGAAACAAAAAACCCAAAAGATAGAAAGGGCGTTTTTGCTAAGGGATAGTTAAACATAGTTTGAGAGGGAGTGCTTTTCAACTATAGAATAATTAAAGCCAAACCGCCTATAAACCCCTTTTTTATGCATACCGAAAATTGTGTTTTAACGCCCCTTAGCAAAATTTAGCCCCAGACCAGCAAAAAAACAAAAAGAAACGAACAAACTACAAAATCAATCCGATCAAAACGAGAACAAAAGCTCATTATTATAAGCATAACTGGTATTTATCACCCCGACATTCCGAGCGATTTCCTGAAACCAGTCAGAGCTCTCAATTGCTATCTCAGGACTCAAGGCCGTGGTTTTCAAAGCGGTAACATTATGCTCAAACGTGTACTGAACAATCGGGGCCATATTATACAGATGACTTTTAATCTCAGCGATATCTCTGATTTTATTGATAATCAAACAATATTCATTGCAAAAATAGTTGTCAACCGTGGTAATAAGCTCATTCGCCATTGTCTGTATTTCAGATTTAGTAATATTATAAGTAATGTTTTTCAATTTTCTCAATTCACTACTACAGCCCCACAATCTGCCAGTAATTGGTTTTTTTTCATCATTTTTCTGCATGTACTTAGCTATATACGCAATGCTATTATCCACATCTTTTAAAGACTCAATCCGTGTTGATGGACTTCCTAAAAATGTTTCGTTGATCAATCCAGCTCTATGGTACTGGTTATCTCTTTGAATAAGATTCCACCAAATCTGAATTTTTTCTTTGTCAAAGTAATTATCTAACAATATATGAAAGTGAATATTTCCGTTTTCCTGTCTTTCTGCTTTCCATAAATATTTAGTGTCTGGTTTTTCTCGAACTATCTTAATCAAGAATCTGTTAAGCATGTTTCTCTTAATCCAATTGTCATCGTGTTTCTGTTTGTCTGAGAGTGTCAATGTAAGTAGGATTATTTGCTTCCGCTCCTTCCTTCCAGCTTGTTTGTTTTTAGCATTAATGTAGTTTATTGTATCATCCCAATTCTGACATATCTGGACTATTTTTCTCTGCGATTTCACGCTCAATTGACCGTTGAATTTTTTCTTGGTAAGTGCGTCTAATTGTTTTTCTGTTACTTCCCGCTCTTTATTCTTGTTAATTGTTACGGGATAAAACATTATAGAGTTCCCTAAAACCTTTGCGACATACATACTTCTCGTTTTTGAGAAAAAATATTCCTGTTGTAATCTTGTCACTATAGATAAACCCATATTGTAGCTTTCCAGATTTTTCATGTCTTGTAGTTTTTATTTTAATTTTGAAAATTTTATTGGGGTATTTTTAAAACGCTTTGGGGAAGCTTGCTTTATATGCTAAAGATCTAATACATCTGCTCGCATTTCTAAGAATATTTCTAATACTCTTAAATATTCTGTATTTGCTTCTTCACAATCTAAGTTACTGCTGTATAAATCTACCATTTCCTTAAGGTGCGACGGTGTTGCGTTATAAGTCGATGATAAACCCCTTGCTGTTTCTTTTATTTTTTCGTTGTAAATCTTTTGTTCATGCCAGTAGGTCCTAAAGATTGCGATTGCGATTGACCTATAAAGGTTTATTTCATTTTGCGTAAGTTTCATGGCTCTTTTTTTTTGGTTAAACATTCCTTTTTTTTCTGTTCTTACTTTTTAACATATCTAATTATCTACATATATTAATAAGTACATAACTCTATTAAATGAGAAAAGCACTTACATTTCTGTAAGTGCCTTTCAACTTGCAATCCTCCGACGTAAACCGCTCGGCGTGAGGAATACCCCTAAACCTGTCAGCCTATCCTGTTTACGCTACCATAAAACTACGAAAAAAGTATTTCGGAGAAAAGTAAACAAACATGTTATACAACAGCTTTTTATATGTTATATAACATGTTTTTTAAGATTATGTTGGAGTGACTTCTGCAAAGCCTGTATTTCCAACGATAGTTCCGTCCACTCGTCGGGCTGCCATCCATACATTAACTTTTTCCCCTGATTCCCAGTCATCTTTAAAGTTTACAATGATTTCTCCAGTACTCCTTAAAGCTGGTGATTCCTGAACTCCAATATCCCCCGTAACAGTGTTCTGTGCTACGCAATAAATTTCATCGTCTGCGCTTGCAAACGGGTCGTTTATTGTTGTTGGAAAATTGAAATTAAGTACATTAGGGGCGGCCCCCTCAGTTCCAACAGTGGCAATAACTGGGGACATTTTGCCGACTGAAATTTTCAAATCCGCTGCTGGAGAAGGCTGCGGAAGTGCGAAAAGATGAATGTTTCTGCGTACAAAATCGTTATAACCGCTTGATTGCTGGGCAAAACGATCATTCAACGGCTTAATAACAGAGCTTAGAATTTCCTGTGCGAATGCTACAGTATTACTCATTTTCGTTCTCTGCGCAACTTGCTTGGTTGTGCGAGGATTCGCTACCGAAAGAGGCCTTGACTTCAATATCGGAATACCTTTCCAACTTGAACCTACTACGTTGCCCACTTTTCCGAGGACACCGCCTAAAATACCTTGTGGTAATCGTGCCATAATAAAAAATTTAAATAGTAATTAAATAAAATAAAAATAAAATAAACCTACAAAGAATTATTTAAAATAACTCTCTATTTTTTCTTGCCAAAGATAGATTTTGCAATCCATCCAATCGCTGCGCCAACCGCAACGATAGCGGTGTAAATAAGGGTTAAACCCTCGGGTAAATTTTCCAAAAAGTCAGTCATGATTAATAAGGTTTAGTTAAACATGATATAAATCTATAACTACTCTCTATCTTTTGCAAGTTTTTTTAGTAGATATTTTTTTATATAACGTTTATCAGACCTTATAATATTGTTCTTCTGGAATACAGTAGCGCCCAATCTGCCCGAGCCGTTTGTTTCAAGCAAATTTAAGTATTCTACTCTTTCATTTTTTTTCTTTGTCATAGTGCAAGATTGATTTTTTAGATTTATGCCCTAAAGACTTCCCAGCTGCATTTGTTTCATCCTGTAAGTTTAGAGCCTGTGTTGCGTAATAGTGCCTAAATGCGTGTGTAACACTTTCTTTTTTCATGCCTTGTACTTGTAATTTTAAGTTATATTTTTTACACACTCGATAAATAAAAAACCTACTAAATTCAGGAAAAAGATAGTAGTCATACTTACGATTTATAAACACTGGGAACGGTGGCTTTTGAACTTTTACAATTCTATTTTCCGAACCTTTTAACCCTTTAATTTTTACAAACCATTCTCTCGTTATGTCCGAACTCTTAAGCTGTAATATTTCGCTTATCCTCGCACCAGTCTGGAACAGAAGCCAAATTATTAACTTAACCTTATCACCATATATCTTATCACTATATATGATATGGTCAAACTTGGATTTAAAGTATTTTATGTCATTTTCAGCCTGTAACAGTTCGGGGGTCTGTGCAAGTAGATTTAGATCGGAGTTAACTATTGTTTTCATTGTAAACATCTTTTTTCGTTAATAAAATTTTAGTTATGGAACTAACACAATATAAACCTTTTTTTTCGGGGTCGCCAATATTGGAGACTATTTTTTTCGCACAAGTTTCTGATTGTCCAGACGCAAAGCGACGTCAAATATTTACGTCTGCGGGTGCGCTTGCGACGGACTTAGTTGTTTTAAAAAAAAATATGAGCGAAGCAAGCAATCCGACCGAGCCGTTCCGAGCTATAAGGGAGGCGCCGAAGGCGGGAGATGAGACGGTCAATTATTGCACGCTACGTGAGTGGATTGTTAGTATAATGGTCAATTGTTGTTTTTAATGTTTGCACTATGGGCGTTTTGTTCGTTTCTTTTTGTTTTTTTGCGGAAAAATGAAACAAAAAACCCAAAAGATAGAAAGGGCGTTTTTGCTAAGGGATAGTTAAACATAGTTTGAGAGGGTGTGAATTTCTAATATAGGATAATTAAAGCCAAACCGCCTATAAGTTCTTTTTTTATGCACACCGAAAATTGTGTTTTAACGCCCCTTAGCAAAATTTAGCCCCAGACCAGCAAAAAAACAAAAAGAAACGAACAAACTACAAACCGATCAAAGCATGTCAGGGAATAACAAACCATTATTCAAAGCATAAGAAACATTAACGGCTTGAGACTCTGCCATCATATCATAATACCACTCGGTGTCTTGAATAGCGAAATCTGGACACAAGGGGCGCAAGTGCAGTTTATCTATATTCGCCTGTAAAATCATCTCAATGTAGTTATGCTTAGCGAATAGATTCATTTTCAGGCTTTGATGATCGCGGATATTTGAAATAATTGTGCAATACTCTGTGGTAAATAAATCATTTTCGTACTCAACCTGACTATTGACTAATTCAAGGACTTCACTCTTAGACAGGACTATCTCTGCTTTTTTTATTTCTTGTAATTCTTTACTACAACCCCACAACCGACCCTCTACTTTTCTTATGCCTTCGTTTTTGCTGATATACTTAGCTATGTATGCCGTAGAATCGTATTTATCTCGCAAAGCCTCTATTCGTGTTGAGGGTATTATTTTATCTTTATTTTTATACAACTCTTGAGATATATAGCCATTATCGAACTGAATAGAGTTCCACAATTGATTGATCCAGTCTTTATCAAAATATTCATCTACCAATATATGAAAGTGTATGTTACCGTTTTGCTGTGTTTCTGCTTTCCAGAGATATTTAACACGATCGTTTGACCTTGCCAAACTTATCAAAAATCTATTTAGCATAGTTCTCTTAATTACTCTATCATCGTGCTGCTGTTTTGCTGACAATGTTAGCGTAATTAATACTACTTGTTTAACTCCTTTTTCTACTCCAGTTTTTTTTATGGCCTGAACGTGATCCACTGTTTCAATCCAATTTTGCACAATGTTTATAATTTTCTGCTGTGATTTTCTGGACAACTCTCCAGTGAATTTTTTCTTGGTAAGATTATCCAATTGCCTTTCTGTCAACTCCTGTGCTTTTTTGTAGTTTTTCCGTCCTTTATAGATTATCAAATGTCTGCCTCTAAAATACCCAAGATAGCTTTCATTCCAAGGAGGTAAGAATTTTGACTGTTGTAATCTTGACACATTAGATAAACCCATATTGTAGCTTTGAAGATTTTTCATTTCTCGTAGTTTTTATTTTAATTTATGGATTGTTATTGGGGTATTTTTAAAACGCTTTGGGGAAGTTTGCTTTACACGTTTAAGATTTTATAGATCTGCTCTCATTTGTAAGAATATCCCTAAAATTTTTAAATAGGCTTCATGACATTGCTCGTTTGTTAAATCTGCGCTATACAAATTTACCATGCGCTCTAAGTGTATCGGAGTTGCGCTATAAGTCGATTTTAGTCCTTTTGCGCTTTCTATTATTTTTTTTCTAATCACTTTT
>JAQVKX010000145.1 GCA_028694425.1 Candidatus Gastranaerophilales bacterium | reverse complement strand
AATATGTTTTAGTAATTTATTTAGCGTTGATGATGATTTCGTCAATGTTAAACCCTCCTCAATACACTTGTATCGTAGGAGGGTTCTTTTTTACACCCCTATTTTCATGATACTAAATCTTTAGTATAAAGTGTTACGTTATTTTAAAATTTTTCGTTTTTTTATTGCAGTGTGATTTGTTAGAGTTATTATGATAAAAAAGGAAATAGGAAATAGCATAAAAATGAAAGTAGGTCGGGCTTTCCAGCCCGACAATTCATAACCCGACAAGTAGGGTGGGATTACTATCCCACCAATTCAAAACTCAACAACCAAGGTAGGGTGGGGTCCCTACCCAACCAACACTTAAAATCGGTAGGACGGGATTACTATCCCACCGACACCAACACAAAATCTTATAACCTAAACACTCAAAGGAAAGGAGTATGAAACAATGATTACAGCGGTAACAAGTTTTAGAACAAACGGCACAATGCCGAGAACAAGCAGCTTTTCAGCAGCCAATCCTGCCCCCCCCCCAGAAAACTAACTATTTAGAGGGGATAGATTATTCAAGCCCAGTTAATAAAGATAGATTTACCAAATCGAATAATAAAGCTAAAGTTTCATTTACTGCTTATCATGGTGCCGATTGGTACGGCACAAGAGATTCAAGAGCAGCTTTAGCTTATAGAATACAATTAACCCACGATGTTATTGATGAAAATATGAGACAAGCACCGAGCTGGTCTCATGGTCTTGTGCATAATTACAGAGGGCTTTTGGGCGAGTCCAAACATGTTAACAAAGCCTTTGAAGGCATTATCGGTATTCTTGAGGAATATCAAGGCGTTGTACAGTCCAGAGGAGGGGAGTTAGCTAGAATGAATCCTCCCGGTTCAAGTCTTCCTTTGATTGGACTTCAAGCCCAAATGGCGGGGTTAAGTTCAGGCGTATTTAAAGGTCAACTTATGGAAGGAATTAGTGATTTGTTTCAAGATTATGAACAAATAGAAGAAAAATATCTAAAGGAAGGATTAACGCCAATAGTAGAAGGGTACTTGAGATCAAGTCAATATTTGTTATGTTTATCTTCACCTTTATCTTGTTGCTTAGGAGTTCCTGAAGGATTGAGAGAAAAACTTCAAGCAAATATCGGGAAAAACCAAGAAGCATATATGGCTCATCATGCAAAAGTTAAAACAGGGATGAGGAAGATGTCAGATGCTTTGGAAAGAAAATTACCGGCAATTATAGAAATGCAACTAAAACGCCAAGGGGGAAGAACAATTAAAAAAGCAGTTATGAAAGTACTTACCTCAGGACTTGGTTCTTAATGGTATTTAAAAAATAAGGAGTATAAAAATGATTACAAAAATTTCTCAAATTGATAACAGAACAAATTTTAATTTTGCAAAGCTCGATGCCAAAAACAATTCTGACAGGCAGTATTTTAGCTCAAATATGCAGGCGGACCGTTTTACAAAAACGGCTAATGCGGCAGCGGTGAGTTTTATGGGTCTTGGTTCCTTAAAACTGGCGGAAGAACTTGCAGACGGCGGCAGAGTAACCTTAGGCACAATACTCAGAAATGCAGGCGAAGAATTAACCCGAGCAACAGGAAGAGCCGGCAGAAAAGTCTTTGGCGAAAAAGGCTTCACGAAGGTCGATACGCCGATTTTGGTTAATTCTTCAAAGACTACCGTAGAGGAGGCACTTAAATTAGGTATTCCCGTACCTAAAGAAACTATAGCTAATCCAACTGTATCAAATACGACATATCTTGAAAGCTTAATAGCTGATAAAAAACAAGAAGCAATAAATGAAGCGAAAAATGCATCGAAAAAAGCCATTGAAGATGCCGGTCACGAGGTAAAATATGGAGATTATGATGGTCAAGGAAAGTTAAATGCAAGTGGAGAAAAAAAAGTAGCTAATCCAAAACATGAACATCATGAAGATTTTAATGACGATTCAACATCATTTGGCAATAGCCCTGAACATACAGATACAGATGTTTCAGATGTTAATGCTCCTGATACTGATCTTGCTGCACCCGATGCTGATGTTAATTTACCTGACGCTGACCTTGATTTGGGGGATACAGATTTTGACATTAGCAATTTTGAACTCCCTGAATTTCATCTCTCTGAATTTGATTTTGATTTTGATTTAAGTCATGTTTTTGAACATCTGTCAGGCTTTTTTGAAGGTTTAGCTGATTTCTTTTAATCACTTACAATCAACAATTTCTCCAAGGGTTGCGAGGTAGTCCTTGTTGGCATCCAGTACATCCTTA
This sequence comes from Candidatus Gastranaerophilales bacterium, assembly GCA_028694425.1. GTDB lineage: Bacteria > Cyanobacteriota > Vampirovibrionia > Gastranaerophilales > Gastranaerophilaceae > JAQVKX01. Next base: position 3,243 of record JAQVKX010000145.1, on the reverse strand, counting down.
TTCGCATCTATAATAAATAAGGAAGGTTTATCAAGATATTCTTTTGCAATATTTTGAATATCTTCAGGTGTTATTTCATCAATTATTTTAAATAATTTTCTTACATCTTCCACGCCATATTCATTTAAAAGCTCAGCACGACCTTTAGAAAATTCTACCAAAGTAGCAAAATCACTTTTTAATTGATTTTTTGCGTGTTCAAGTTCAGTGCCGCTAACAGGTTCTGAAACTATTCTATCAGTATTGGCTTTAATCGAATTAAGTGCTGTAATCAAATCACCTGCGTTTTCCCTTGCTAATGCTAAATGTGTTCCCATGCTGAAATATCCCAGAGGACCATCACTCTCATAATAAGTCCCTGCGGTATAAGCAAGACCTTTTTCTTCTCTTATATCTTTTTTTAATCGTCCATTATCACCTAAAACATTACTGAGAAGTTTTAAAGTAAGATTACCTTTTAAATCCCCCGTATTCACTATTTGAAATTTTTGTGTAACACCTCCAAAATTATCTTCTTGAGGAATAAATATTATTTTTGTTTTTTCAATCGGCTTGATATCTAATTTTTCAACGAAATTAACTTTTCCTTTTGGTTGTAAATTCGGATAGCCTGCACCTATTTGAACCAAAATATCGTGTCTTTGTTTTTCGAATAAATCCTTCGGTATAACTAAGATGGCTTTCCCTTGGGCATTTTTTATTATTTGTTGGTATAAATCAACAACATCCTCTAATTGAACTGCATCTATTTTTTGAGAAATTTCATCTTGAGAAGAAATACCCGCCAAAAATCCATCTAAAGGATAATTGCCATATTCGTGTTGTCTTAAAATACTGGTTGTTTTATCTTTATTTAACACTTTATAATAAGCTTTTAACCCTGCTTTGGTTATGTACAGTTGTTCTTGAGTTAATTTTGGATTTTGCAGCTTTGAATTAACAAAATCAATAGCTTCACCGGTTTGTTCCGGTAAAACAGAAATAGATAAATCAATGCTATTTAATCTAATATCAAAATCAGCACCTAAACACTGAGCTTTAAATATCTTATCATCTTTGAAATCGTTTTCTAACATTTCTCTAAGTACTTCAAGTACGCCGGGTTTTGCATCAGGTATTTCGTTTGATGTTAAGTTGACTCTGTAAGCAGTTCTTGTTATTCCTTGTGAATTATCAACAAGTAATTGCAAATTATTTGGATATTTATATTCTGTAATATCTTTAGTATCAATATCTTTTATTTTTCCTGTAAAAGAAGGTTCTGCTAATTTTTCTTCATTTTTGGGCTTGTTATGTGCTATGATTACTACTGCCTTGTTAAAATCAATGTATTTTTTTGCAAAATCTTGTAAATCTTCTTTTGTTAATAAATCAATATATTTATAATCATCAAAAAACTTTATTCTCCCATTGTGTACAAAATCTTTTCCAATAATTTCAGGAAGTACCCTTGCAGATTCTGCATTCATTGAATATCGGTCTTTTAATTTTAATTTCAGTGCATTAAAATCTTCATCCGAAATAGGTTTTTGAGTTAAATCAAATAATTTTTGATATAACTCTTTTAATTTTTCTTCTTCTTTTCCTGCTTTTGCGTCAATTGAAAAACTTAAAAATGAATAACTGCTTGGATAATCTTCAGTATCAAAATGATCCATTTTATATCCTAATTCATTACTTTCAATATATGTAATAAGAGCATGGGCGATAAAACTGCTTTTATCATCATTATTTTTAGGACCTACAAACCCGACTTGAATGTTATTTTCTACATCTGATTCCGGTTGTAAATCAATTCTTTTTGTTATCTGAATAGGTGTTGATAAATCCGGTTTTATTCCCATTTTATTAGGAATAGCTTTGTTAGGTTTATTAAAATAGCTGCTAAATGTTTTTATAACATCGTCAGGATTTACATCACCTTCAATAACTGTAAACATATTATTGTTATTATAATATTTGTTATAAAATTCAGAAAGTTGTGCAAAATTTGTTACTTTTATTTCTTCATCAATACTTATTTTTTCTTTAATTTTTTCAGGTTTTTCATCTAAATTAAATAACCGATTTAACATTAAATAATTAATTTTCTCATCTTCCTGATTGTCATCTCCATTATTAGTTACAGCGTTTTCAGAAATTAAAATTTGTTTCTCTTTTTCTATTCGTGAAAGTGATAAATCAGGTGATTGAAAAAATTTTGATTGAATTTTAATTAATTTATTAATGTCATCTTTGTTGTTAATAGGAGCATTGAAAAGATAATTTGTATGATTTTTACGGGTTGAAGCTTGATATGTTCCTCCAATATCATTAAGAAAATCTGAAACCGTTTGCCCATCTACCTCTTTATCAATATCGCAAACCAAATGTTCTAAGAAATGACTAACAATGGGGGCTTCTTTTTTGCCTGTTTTAACACAAGTATTTATAGTAAAAGAAGCCCCTTCTTTAGGTATAACAGCAACCTTGTGTCCGTTGGCGAGTTGGTAGAGTTTGCCTTTGCCGATGTATGGAACGTCAAAAGTTCCGATTTCTCTGTAACCTTGTGTTATTTGAGGAGCTGCGTAGGCTTGAGGTATACTCGAAGGCATCGGTTTATAAACCGTAAAATCAGAAAACGGACTTGTAGAAGTGTTTGAGGCGGTGCTGACAGAAGGGTTTGCAGTGGTATTGTAATTTGTTAATTTTGGCTCTTCCTCCCTCGCCCCTTGGGGGAGAGGGTTGGGGTGAGGGGTATGTTGGGTTGTAATTTGGCTTGCAGTGGTATTACCGGAAGGAGGCGAAACATCAGAATTTGCAGAACTTCCTTTGAAATTCTGCTTTTTTCGCACAATTTGTGAATTACCTACACTTGTAATCTGCTGCATGCCCACACACCTTCTGTTATTTCTATAAAAACACCTGAAGCAGATTTCTGAACTTTTTTGACCAAATTATTAAAAAAGCTTTACAAAATCAAAATTTTGGTTCAACGATAATATTCAGAACAAAAGATCCTTCGAAACTTGTAGTGGAAGCAATTCAACCCCACAGGGTCGCTGCACAGATTATGGTCGGGATTAAATCGTTGAGATAGTAAATAATAAAGGAATAAAAAATGAAAATACAACAAATAAGAGGCTGTTTGGTTAAAAACATTTCTTGAGCAAAAGCCTTATCATAGCTAATCTTACAATGTTTTCGGCGGTTGCGGTTAAAATCTCAAAGTCCTTTGACGCCCTTCTACAGTTATTTATCCAA
>JAQVKX010000144.1 GCA_028694425.1 Candidatus Gastranaerophilales bacterium | reverse complement strand
AAGGTCTTTTGTATTAACTTTCTACTAAGATTATCAGCACCATCATTTTTTTTATATTTTTTATTTATCCGCTTTTTAACTTCACCAATTGTTAAAGCCCTTAATGCTATAAGCGACTTCACTTGCGTTCTTGTATCTTTTGGATTTAATTTGTACTCGTTTGTCATAAATTCTATTTTATTACATTTTTGTAAAGAATTTAATAAAAACTTATTGTACTTTGTTTTTAACATGCTATACTTTAAAATAAACGAATATTGTAAATTTAAATTAAGCAAAGGAGGTAAAATGGGCAAAAAAGCAAAGATAGGAAGGTTAAGAGAAAAAATAGCAATTAAGATAGAAAGAGTGGCGTGTCTTTTGGATAACATAATTTTTTCAGCGGACAACGAAATCGAAAAAGATATTTTGGCAGGAATTGCTTATGATGAGGTAAAACGAATGGACAGATTTAACGAAAAAATCCATAAATATTTATAATCAAATATTTTTAAGGTATAATTTTTCTTAAAGTGAGGGTAATATGCTAACAGGCAACGAAATCAGAGATTTATTTTTAAAATTTTTTGAAGAAAAGCACAATCATAGAATTATCGAAAGTTCGAGCCTTGTGCCTGACAATCCGACTGTTTTGTTAACAACGGCAGGCATGCTTCAATTTGTACCTTATTTTTTGGGTTTGGAACAACCGAATTTCGACCCGCCGCGTGCAGTTACATGCCAAAAATGTGCCCGTGCAGGCGGAAAAGATTCTGATATAGAAAATGTCGGCAGAACCCCTCGCCATCATACTTTTTTTGAAATGCTCGGGAATTTCAGTTTTGGCGACTATTTTAAAAAAGAAGTCATTCCCTGGAGTTGGGAATTTGTTACAGAATACTTAAAACTTGATAAAAATCGCCTCTGGATAACTATTTATAATGATGATAACGAAGCATTCGAAATCTGGAAAAAAATGGGAATACCTGAAGAAAGAATCCTGAGAAAAGGCAAAAAAGATAATTTTTGGGGACCTCCGGGTGCCACAGGACCTTGCGGACCTTGTTCCGAAATCCATTATGATTTAGGCAAAGAGTTCAAATGTTCCGAAAACTGCGGGATTGCAACCTGCGAATGCGACAGATGGGTCGAAATCTGGAACTTAGTATTCATGGAACTATTTCAGGATGAAAACAATAACATTTACCCCCTTAAAAAGAAAAATGTTGATACAGGTATGGGCTTAGAACGGATTACAATGGTTGTTCAAGGTAAAACTTCAACCTTTGAAACTGATTTGTTAAAACCGATTTTGGACGAAGTTTGCAAAATGTCAAGCGTTGAATACAAAAAAAGCGAAAAAATCGATGTTTCACTGCGGATTATTACAGATCATGCCCGTTGCGTAACTTTCCTGATAAACGATGGCGTGCTGCCGGGTAATGAAGGCAGAAATTACGTTCTGAGGATGATTATGCGTCGGGCCCTGCGTCATGGGAAAATCCTCGGACTTGAACTCCCGTTTCTGCACAAGTTGGTTGATGTTGTAGTGAAAAATTACAGCAAAGCCTACCCTGATTTAATTACAAATACAGATAAAGTCAAAAACATTATCCGTCAGGAAGAAGAGCAATTTAATAAAACCCTTGATAGAGGTTACAAAATTCTTGAAGAACTTCTTGCCGAAAAAAAAGATATAAGCGGCGAAGATGCATTTAAGCTATATGACACTTTCGGTTTTCCGCTTGAATTAACCGTTGAAATCGCTCAGGAAAGCGGCTTAAAGGTAGATATTAAAGGTTTTAACAAAGAAATGGCGGAGCAAAAAACCAGAGCAAAAGCGGCGGCACAGAAAATCAGCTTAACTGATGACTTGGTTTACGTTGATATTGAGAAAGAATTCGGCTCAACCGAATTTGTCGGCTATGAGAAAAATGAAGCAAAAGCAACGATAATCGCTAAAGTTGAAGATGTAAAAGATTCTTCTTTCGTTGATATAATTTTAGACAAAACGCCTTTTTACGCCGAATCAGGCGGACAGGTCGGCGATAGCGGAATTTTGGAAAACGACACACTCAAAGTAGAAGTTTTATGCACGTTTAAGGTGAACAAACTTTTTGTACACCGCTGCAAAATCCTTGAAGGTGAAGTTTTTATGAACGATTTTGTAAACGCAAAAATTGATGTTGCAAGACGTGAGGAAATAAAAATTCACCACACAAACGCCCACTTGCTCCAGGCTGCTTTGATAAAAGTTCTCGGAAATGAAGTTAAACAGGCAGGTTCACAGGTTGAAGAAGGCAGAACACGTTTTGACTTTTCTTTCTCGCGGGCAATGTCTTATTATGAAATCAAACGTGTTGAAAAAATAATTAACGATTGGATTGGCGAAAAACTTGAAGTTTCGACTGAAGTTATGGATATCCGGGAAGCCCAAAAGACAGGTGCAATGGCATTGTTTGGCGAAAAATACGAAGACAAAGTTCGTGTTGTAAGCATTGGAAATATCTCAAAAGAGTTTTGTGGAGGAACACATGTTAAAAATATCGGTGATTTACGTTTGATTAAAATTGTTTCCGAAGGTGCAATAGCAGCAGGTACCCGAAGAATTGAAGCAGTTGCCGGCAAATGTGCTATTGAATATTTAAACGCTAAAGAAGATGCGATTGATAAACTTTCAACACATTTCAAAACACCTTACGAAGAGGTATATGAGCGTGTTGAAAAATTGCAGGAAGAAAATAAATCTTTGCAAAAGGAACTTTCTACGGTACAAACGGTTATGGCGAAACAAAAATTCGCCTCATACGTTGAAAAAGCCGTTAATATTGACTGCGGCAAATTGTTTGTGGCAAAAATCGATGCAATGGACGCCAACGCGGTAAAAGAAGGGGTTGAATACCTCGGACAAAAGCTCGGCGATTCAATCATTGTCGTAATAGCACCAAAAACAGATGGTTCAGGCTCCACAATCATTGCAAAAGTTTCGGATAATTTTGTAGCTAAAGGTGTAAATGCAGGTAAAATCGTATCGGAAATCGCCGCAAAATGCGGAGGCAAAGGCGGCGGACGCCCGCAATTCGCCCAAGGCGGGGGTAAATGTGAAGGGATTGAGGAAGCATTAGAAGATTTTAAGAAATCGGTTTGATGTTGGTTTTGGTGGGATAGTAATCCCACCCTACAGAAGGAATATGAATTATATGATAAATTCACAAGTAAACTTTAAGCAATTCTTTGATGAACAAAAAAAATTTTTATCAACTATTCTACAAGAAAGTAAAAATTATAACTCATTTTTTATTACAGCTACTTATGTTGGATTTTTTACTATTTTTAATGCAATTAAAAGTTACCTTAACCAAAATGAACTTTTTAGGATAGTAATTTTAATAACAATTTCTATTTTTTCTTTTGTGCTTTGGGAGATAGGAAAAATGATATATAATAGTATTATTATTTTAAAGTATTTTAACTCAATAAAAAAAGAGCCTTCAAAAACTATTGAAATACAACAAAATCTACAAAAATCAATTTTTGATTCAAATAAAATATTGATACCATTATGGTTAATTGTTTTAACAATATCTGCATTAACGTAACTAATCACCAGAAATTATGTAAGGCGAAAAACCTTTAGCAATAAGCATTTACAATTCCCCCTTCCTTGCGGAGGGGGAATTTTTCCGATGCGAAGAATGAGCATCAGGAAAAATGGGGGAGGGTGTGAAAGCACATGCCTATTGGGGTACCCCTCACCCGATTTTTCTGACACTCGTTCCTCGTGCCGAAAAATCTCCCTCTCCCTCAAGGGGCGAGGGTACGCTGGGCGTGCGTTTTAACCATAATTGATTTGACCTGAGTAGTTACGCATTAACTGGTTTTATTGCTGCCTTAATAATGTTTAAAAGTATTATTTTGCAAATTATTCCGTAGGGTGGGATTACTATCCCACCATTGCCAAGTAATCCCATCATCATAAAGCGTTGTGATATAATTTTTTTATGTCAAATTACAGAAGATTATTTATACAAAATTCATATGTATTTTTGGTGATAACAACCAATTATCGCAAACCAATATTGATTGATAATATTGGTGTCCTCCGCCTGGCATAGTTGAGACTGTTTGTAAAAAGAAGTTTCCAAGGCATCGACTAAAAATCGCTTAACATAATTTTACATAACACGCAATTTTTTTTATTTACATGTTTTATATAATTATAGTTAGTGTTATAAAATTACATGTAGTTTGAAAGGAAAATTAATTATGTCAGAAGCAATTAAACCCGTAGGAACAACACCTGTACCGGCACAAGTACAACCGACTAAAAAAGAAGAAGGTGGAACACCTGTACCACAACCTGCGACAAATCCTGTAGGAACAACAACAGCCATAACAGGTGAAACAGGTGAGAAAACAGGAGAAATTCCTCCAACAACAAGTCAACCTACAGTGAAAAGTAATGATGCTCCGAAAGGCGGAGAATCAAGCGGAAGCGTTGGCACAGGAACGCCAACCGAAGAGCAAGGCAAAAAATTATACATGCTTGCTTAATTCATACTCCTAAATGTTTTTAAGCAATAAAAGAGCCGATGATTAATTTCATCGGCTCTTTTAAAATAGATTTCGGCAACGAGCTTTTTTAGAAACATCTATTAAATCATCTAACTTACTCTTAATTTGACCTAAAACAAAAGCTATATTAATTATGAAGATCATTATTATAATCAAAATCTTATCAGAAGTCATACTTTTTATCCTTAAATTATCTATATATTCTTTTTTTATCTAACAAAAAAGAGAATTATCACGCTTGGTAACAATTCTCTTTTTTAAAATAGATGCTGGCAACGAGCTATCTTCCCGGGAGGTGGCCCTCCAAGTATTTTCGCCGCTATGAGTCTTTACGACCGTGTTCGGGATGGGAACGGGTGGTTTCCTCACGCTTGATCACCAGCGAATTTTTGCAGGATTTCGTCAAATTAATGACTCAGTCCTATACGCTGAAAGTTGCACAGAAATTATAAGCTTCACGCATTCATCACTAACTTGCAGTTAAACAATTCAAACAAACTTGTCATCCTGAACTCGTTACTACACTGGTTAGATGCTGAAACAAGTTCAGCATGACAGTTAATTTTAAATTATTACCGCATTTTAGGAAAAGCCCTCGTCCTATTAGTATCAGTCGACTGCATATGTTGCCATACTTCTATCTCTGACCTATCAACCGTGTAATCTGCACGGGGACTTACCAGCTTATGCTGTGAGAGAACTCATCTTGTGGTGGGCTTCGTACTTATATGCTTTCAGCACTTATCCGCTTGGAACACAGCTACCGGGCGTTTACCACTGGCGTGATAACCCGTACACTGGAGGTTCCCTCTTCCCGGTCCTCTCGTACTAAGGAAGACTCCACTCAATTCTCTTGCGCGTATACCGGATATGGACCGAACTGTCTCACGACGTTCTGAACCCAGCTCGCGTGCCGCTTTAATGGGCGAACAGCCCAACCCTTGGAACGTACTACCGCTCCAGGATGCGACG
>JAQVKX010000143.1 GCA_028694425.1 Candidatus Gastranaerophilales bacterium | reverse complement strand
ATCTGTTAAGTCACTCGGATAATTTTTTGTCATAATGCTGTCCCTCCTCACTTACAGTTATATCAGCACCATGACCCTATTTTATCCGCCTTTTGCATGAATTATTTTTTAACCAAACAGCTTCTAAGTTAAATAAATCTTTAAACATACGAACCTCCTATTCTTAATCGATTATAGCATATTATTTTTTATATTCATAAAAACTCAAATATTTGTAATATAATTTTACTTAAAGAACAGCGGAGTCTAATTTTGACAAAAACGGATTGTGAGCGGAGGCTGAAGGGCAAAACGACGCTTTTGCCCGTAGCCCGTTTGACGGCGAATAATTCAAGAAGCCGGCGGCAAGATTTGAAACCGAACATCAGAGTTTACAGGAAAAAGGAACTTTTTCCGTAAACCCTAAAGGGATTATTGATATGAAAAAACTATTTACTATTTTGGCAATATTTATTTTAGCTTTGCAAGTTCAAGCAAAGCCTAAATTAGGAACAAAACTCCCTTTACCAGGCAAAAGTTTGGCTAATGTCAAACTTCAAGCAGATACCCTATTAGGTTGTGTGGACACTATCTAGTACGAACACTAATACACAGGCAGTCGGAAAACACTTCAAATGTCCGGAATAAACTCCAAAAAAAGCCCTCATTAAATTTGAGAGCTTTTTTATATCTGCCGAAGGCCGGACTCGAACCGGCACGTGGGGTGAGCCACGGTGGATTTTGAGTCCACTGCGTCTACCAATTTCGCCACTTCGGCATTTTTTAGGTTATAAGGTTATAAGGTGAACAGGTGAACAGGTGAACAGGTGAACAGTTTTGGTTTATAGGATGATAAAGTGATAAGTTTATCAGTTTTGCAAGGTCGTTCAATTTCAACTAAACAACCTATAACACTATAACCCTATAAACTTCTTTTCACATTTCACATTTCACATTTCCCTTTTTATAATACCAAAAACAGTTCAAATTACAAATAAAATTTTTACATTTTTAAAAATAGTCTCAAAATTAAACTAAAAGTTATTTTATTCTTTATATAAAACAGTTAAATTTAATATAATTATTTAAAATACTTTGAGAAATGTAAATCCAACCTTTCCCCTTGCGGGAAAGGCAATTTCTCAACATTAGAGAATTAAAAATTCTCTAATGTTAGAAAAATGGAGAGGGGTACAAAAATAACAACTTGGTATCACCCCTCACCTACTTTTCTAACACTCGCAGACCTCTGCTCGTATTGAAAAGTATCCTCTCCCGCAAGGGGAGAGGAGGTCTTAGTAATAATTTTAAGTTTTATCTTACAATTGTGAGGGTTTTAGCAATGCGTAAATTATTTATTATTTTATTGCTTATATTTATAGTTAAACTACCTGCTTTTTCGGGGATTGTTCAAGGCGGTGTCGAGAAAGAAAGGATTTTAGGTTCCAACAAAGTTGTTGATTATGAAACAAATTCACCGGTAAGCGGGGCTAAAATCTCCATTCCTCAAGGAAATTACTCAACCTACACGGACGAAAACGGACAATTTAATCTCGGTGCAGATATCAATAAACCAACAGTAATTTCTGTCGAAAAAGCCGGTTATAAGCCGTATTCTATGACAGTTAACAAGATTTCCCGTTCCAAACCTATTGTTATGAGTATAGAAAAAACAACTCCGAAAGATATTACTATTGACACAAACATGTTCCACCTTGGCGACAACAGTTATTCGGAATTATCTGCAAATGCAGGAGAATTTCAGGTTCAATCGGTGGGTCCGTTTTACTCAAAAAAGGTTAAAATCCCGACAATTACACCGGGTACAAAGGTAAACCTTATCATAGGTTCCATAATCGGCGTAGATACTTTACTTGCAAAATCAATGGGGCAGAATAAAGTTGTCAATGCCTACGCAAGCCCGACGGAAGTGTATTTTAATGGAAATAAGATTGCAGATATTCAGGTTAACGGAGACGGGCAAAGAATCAGAGTTCCTTATAACTTAATAAAACAAAACCAATTAAACGAAATTACGATAAAAACAGGTCGTAATCTTTCCCAAACCGCTTATGTGGATTACGATGATATTGAATTTATGAATTTGTCGGTGGAAACAAATTAAAAAGGGGGAAGAATAAATTGAAAATTGAAAATTTCCTATTTCCTGTTCACTTTTTGCATCTTGCTTCCAATTTGTTTTTTTAAATCGCGGAATAATTGAATATTTAAATGCTTAACTTACCTGATACAACGAACAAAGTAGTTATCGAGTTTACTGACACTTTGGTGCCAGCCACTAGAGAAGCTTCGTACCCATGCGGTGGAACTGCTGTACGCCGACGAAGAATTTTTATTAATTCTTCCGAATACCTCAGAAGAAAATACATTTTTATTTGCTGAACATTTCAGAAGAGACATAGAAAAAATGGAATTTATCCCGGCAGGCGAGGAAGAAAAGCATCCTGTAACAATTTCAGGCGGAATTTCAACATATCCTTGCCTTGAGAATGTTGAAGAAGATGCTTATACAATCATAAGATACGCCGAACATGCTCTTTATAATGCAAAGAAACGCGGTAAAAATAAGATTGTTCAGTTCTCTCAAATTAATTTGGACTATTAAAAAGGGAAAAGGGAAAGGGTAAAAGGAAAAAGGATTTTCCATTTTCCATTTATTTCCCTTTACTATTTACTTTTTAAACAGGTATCTATACTAAGAAAGTTATATACTTAATGTATAAAGTGTAAAATTATTTTACGATTTTTCGTTTTTCACTTGCAGAGTATTTTTTTAGAGTTAATATGATAAAAAAATACTATTAACTTTTTTGTGAAAACAGGCTAAAAAAATCCCCCATGTGGCTATGGCAAAAAATATTTTTACGGTACTTATAATATTTGAACACTCAAAGGAAAGGAGTATGAAAAAATGATTACAGCGGTAACAAACTTTAGACCAAACGGTACAATGCCTATAAAAAGCGGTTATTTAGCCGTCAACTCTGCCCCCCCCCCCAGAAAACTAACTATTTAGAGAGAACAAATTACTCAAACCCTTTTAACGACGATACATTTACTAAATCAAAACAAGCAACTCAAATTTCTTTTGAAGGAAATCCTTTAAAATCAGATTTTATTTTTCGAGTTGGAGAAGAATTCCGAAATCTTGCAGGAAGATTATTTGGCGGTAAGTTTCACGAAGTATCAACACCTATTACCGTAAATGATGATTTAATTCATTTTGGTCCTGGCGACATACCCGTTAAACTTCATTTAGGGGGGCACACCACTGACGTTCCAAAAGTTATAGCCGGCGGAGATTTGTTAATCCCGAATGCTGCTGATGCTGCGGAGGCTGCCTTGCATGCCGCAACGACTAAAGCCGCGTTGGCAGAAACCCTTGCAGGGACAAGTGATGCTTTTGCTGCGGTTACAGGTAGTGTGGATGTTGCTGCACGTGCTGCGGATATGGTTACAACTACAGCAGTTGCTACAGATACACTAGATGCAGTTACAACAGCAGTAGAACATAAGAGCTGGATTGCAGAATTTGTAGGCTTTTTCGCTGACATCTTACCCTAAGTAAAAGGCACAATTTGCAAGAAAAAAGAGGTAAAAATGAAAATATCATCTGTTAACTTGAATAGAACGACATTAAACTCACCTAAAAATACAAACTTTAAAGGCGAGGAAAAAGTGCAAACAACTTCCAAAGATGATGATAAGTATGTAAAAATTCCCCGTTGGCAATATACTCTTGAAAATTGGGTTGGGGGAATATTTTTTGGGATTACGGTATTAGAAATTATAAATTATTTTATAAACAGAAAATCTGACCCTTTGGAAGAAACATATAGAATTCTTAAATAAGCATGAATTGCTTAAAGCAAATTAACTTTGAAAGAGGTAAAAATGAAAATATCATCTGTTAACCTGAATAGAACGACATTAAACCCGCCTAAGAATACAAATTTTAAAGGCGAGGAAAAAGTGCAAACAACTTCCAAAGATGATGATGAATATGTAAAAGTACCTAAGGCGGAATATAAATCCAATCAATGGTTCAAGCATCTTTTCTATATTTCATTGGTTGCTGATATTATCTATCTTTTATTAACCCAAAAACCTGACCCTATGGAAGATGTATATAGAACATTTAAACAAGCAACAAAAGCCTCTTAAATAAGCATTTAAAGAAGTAATGAAAGGATTGAAAACAATGTTAGTGTCACTTTCCCCTGTATTCTCGTCCCCTAAAATTTCAAAACAAAAAACGAATAACCTAAAATCCCCTTTGCCGATAAATTATCCGACTGATAACTCGCTGCCCAAAAATAATATTTCATTTGGTGCAGCCGACCCGGTTTCTTTAATATATTTGGTTGCAAAATATGGTGCAATAGAAGGATTAAGAGGAGGAGTTAGAATAAATAAATTCCTTAATTTATTACAAGGAATTAGGGTGGTTTTGGAAACCCCAAGAGCACATATGAGAGAATTGCCTGATACATTATTTGCATTAAGCAGAACGCCAAAAACTTTCGAACAAGGTGATAGTATTCTTTATCAGGCAATTAGTAGTTGGAAAGGTGTCCCTGGTTATAATTCTAAGGGGTTTGAATGTGGACTACGAGTTTTAAATGACATGGCTATGATTGATGCATTTCCTCTTCTTCGTGATGATATTGGGGTACATAGAGAAGCAAAAAAAGCTTTGATGATGAATCATGTGGATCAGGGGTATATTAATTATCCTTGGGCATTTATATACGCGTTTGCCCATCTTGATGATATGCATTATAGAGACTTTAAAACTCAAGTACTTGGTAAATGTTTATATTCTCCGGAGGTTAAAAAAGCTTGTGGTTATCAACCTAATGGTGTAAGTATGACTTTAGTTGACACTTTAGATGAAGGAGCTTACTCTGATTATTTGAGAAGTAATGCACCTGAAATTACCAGACGGAAACGAAGTATTTTTCAGAGCGTTAAAGATGAATTTGTAAGTAAAGAACATTTCCCAGCAGGAGGTGGGTATGCATATCATCAATATAGGGAGGGTATAGGTCTTAGTTTTTTTTCAGTTAGGGACAGATTTCACCGAATTGTTTTTTATGGAATAATTGAAGCTTGCGATTATGATAAAGCAAAAGTAGCAAAAGCATTAAACATGGATGAAATATATGCAGAAGATATTTTAAAAGATATAGAGGCTATAAATCGTGCTAACCAATTGGCAACTCCTCAACAGCGGGTGCCTATATATAGGCAAAGGATTGCCGAAAAGCTTGCCAATCCTTCTAAAGATATTAGAGAAAGTTGTGTCGGCTTATGTTATGAGTCAGGTATGCCTGAGGATTTGATGGGATGTTTAACAGGACCAAATTCGGGTTCTTTAGCTCTTCATTTAAGGAATGGATTAAATTCTCCATATCGAGGAGAAGATTTATTAGGTTTCTTAGATGGTGTCGTCACGAGATGCCTCCCCAAATAGCAATGCATCTGATTTGTACAGCAGCCAAGTAAGATGCTGTATTTTTAGCATATCGTGTTGCTATC
>JAQVKX010000142.1 GCA_028694425.1 Candidatus Gastranaerophilales bacterium | reverse complement strand
AGATACAACCACCGACAAAACCTATGATAGCAGTACCTGCGGAGAAATGCCTAATAATCCATATTGTGCAGAAAACCGTTGGGCAGGAGCAAAAAAAGCATGTGCGGATTTAGGTTGGCATCTTCCTACAGATGCGGAATTAACAGCAATATACATTACTACAAAAAAGAACTCTGGCATTAAAAGCCTGCTGAATATGTCAGGACTTTATTGGTCTTCCTCAGAAAGATACTACAATTTTACTGTATGGGATAGATTTTTCCCTAATGGTTTTCAAAGTATTGCTGGTACCACTAAGAATGGCACCCTCAATGCACGCTGTATCAAGTAAGTTAATTATTCCTTCCCATATTTAAAAAAACATGCTATAATTGAAAAAGTTAAATAATCGGAGAGGTATTATGGCGTCTATAGTTGATTCTTTCAGAGAGGTATCTTCAGACCATTTAGCTTTTATAAAACTTGTTGTTTGGGCTATACCGGTTTATTACTCTTATGAATTATTTGCGAATGCGAAAGGAAATTACAGCGGATTTGTTTTATTGGCATCCATAACGGCTTTTTTCTTGTTCGGGTTTCTTGTTGAAGTTGCGACTAACGTAATTGAAGAGCGAGATAATATTTTGCCGTCTTTAAATCCTTTAAAGCTTGGTTATTCTGCAATAAAATGTTTAATTGCGGTCGGTCCGGTATTTTTAATTTTTTATCTTATAGTCAGCTATCTATGTTCTCTGATAAATATAGTTCCTTGGGTTGATTTTGCTTTAGAATCTATACTTTGGCTTGTCGTATCTGCAATAACGGTTGCTTCTTTTTTGTTATTCGGAACAAAAAGAAAAATCCTTGATTCTTATAACTTTGTTGTTATATATCAAAAATCCGGTGATTTAATACTTATTATTTTGTTTTTCATTATTCAATTAATAATAATTAATATTCCGACAAATGCTTTTGTAGGGTATTCTTTATTGGTTCTATTCGGTTTCGGACCTGTTTTTAATTTTTATTTGTGTTTTGCTTTTGTTTTTAACGTTGCGGTAACCGGACATTATCTCGGGCAAGTACACTACGAACATATTACTTATAACATGACAAAGGATAAGTAATTTCTTCTTAATTTTGTTACAAACTTGTCCTATAGCTAAACATGAAGTAAGCTGTTAGTATGAAATCCGAAATACTCGTTGTTGATGATGATAAAATAGTTACATCTACTCTAAAAACCCTGTTTAGGTTAGAGGGATTTTCTGATGCGCATTATTTTAACAATCCGAACGAAGCAGCCGAATTTTTAAAAACAAACAAACCAGACTTAATTCTCTCAGATTTTTTAATGCCCGAGATGAACGGTTTTGAATTCCTTTCAATTGCCAAAAAACTTTATCCGGAAGTCAGTATGATTTTATTAACCGGTTATGCAGACAAAGAAAATGCTATAAGAGCAATTAATGAGATAGGGCTTTACAAATACATCGAAAAACCCTGGGATAACGATGATTTGATTATGAGCATTAAAAACGGGATTGAAAGAAGTTATCTTTTAAACCAATTGCGGGAAAAAATTGATGAACTGGAAGTTGCCAAAGCCCAACTTGAAAAATATTCTCACGGATTAGAAGAAATTGTTGCACAAAAGACCGCTGATCTGATTAAAACTAATTCAAAATTATCCGGAATTATTAATTACTGTGCCGACGGAATTATAATTATTGACGAAAAAGGGCACATTGAACAAGCAAATCCTGCCTGTGAAAATATGGTAGGACTTTCTGAAGACACTCTTAAAAAAATGAATTTTTCAAATATTACATATTGTGAGTACAAAAAAGATTTTAAAGAAGCTCTAAAGGAAAATTCTGAAGTATTTTTAAGAGATTGTTATATTTTAAACACCCTCAGAGACAAAAAAATTCCGGTCGAAATAAGTTTTGCAACAATAATTTCCGAAGAAACAGAAGATGTAAGAAAATTTGTCGGTGTTATAAGAGATATAAGAATTCAAAAAGAAATGGAAAGACTGCGTGACGATTTTGTCGCAACTTTGACCCATGATTTAAGAACGCCGCTTCTTGCCGCAATACAAACTCTCAAATTCTTCCTGGACGGCTCTTTGGGTAAATTGGAAGATAAACAAAAAGTTCTTTTGTCTACAATGCAAAAAAGCAATGAGGATTTGCTCGGGCTTGTAAATGCCTTATTGGAAGTTTACAAATACGAAGCAGGCAAACTTAATCTGTGCAAAACGAATTTTTCTTTTAAAGACTTGGTTATTCAGTGTTTTAATGAATTAAAACCTTTGGCACAGCAAAAAAATATTAAATTTAATTTGAATTTTGGTTCTGAAGATGATTTGACAATAAATGCAGATAGGGGCGAAATCAGGCGAGTTATAACAAATTTGTGCGGAAATGCCATTAATTATACTAATTTAGGTGGAGAAATCAATATTGAAGTCAGAGAACAGCAAGGCGATTTAATTTTTTCGGTAGCAGATAACGGAAACGGAATTCCAAAAGAAGATATTCCGCATTTATTTAAACGTTTCTCGCAGGGCACAAGTAAAAAACGTTCTACGGGAACCGGTTTGGGATTATATTTATCAAGGCAAATTATAGAAGCACATGAGGGAAAAATTTGGCTTGAAAGCAAGTTAAACAAAGGGAGCGAGTTTAGCTTTTTGCTTACAAATGTAAAAATAGGTGAAAAGGTTATAAGGTGAACAGGTGAAAAGTTAAAATTAACTGTTCACCTGTTAAACTAAGAAGGAGTTAAAATGACTAATATAAGCGTACTACTTGTAGAAGACCATACTATGACACGAATGGGGCTTTCTCTGGTTTTGGAACAAGCTGAAGGGATTGAGCTTGTAGCCGAAGCCGAAGACGGAATTGCGGGTGTTCAAAAAGCTCAAGAGCTTTCTCCTGACGTTATTTTAATGGATATCGGGCTTCCGAATATTGACGGTATTGAAGCGACAAAAAGAATTAAAGAGATAAATCCGGAGAGCAGAGTTTTGATTTTTACTTCACGTGATAATGAAGAAGATGTTTTTGCAAGTTTTAAAGCAGGTGCGGACGGTTATATTATGAAAGGTGCCAGCCCTGCACAAACAACAAATGCTATAAGAGCAGTAAGTGAAGGAACTGCCTGGATTGACCCCGCAATTGCAAGACTTGTTTTATCTAATATCCAAAAAAGTGAAACTTCAATTCCTGCTGCAACCGGAGCAATTAACTATAAAGCGGGAAGAAATTCTTACGGGCTTACCGAAAGAGAAATGGAAGTTTTAGCATTGATTGTTGAAGGACTTTCTAATCCTCAGATTGCAGATAGACTGTTTATAACACGGGCAACCGCAAAAGCTCATGTACACAGTATTTTACAAAAATTATACGTTGATGACAGAACAAAAGCAGCAATCATGGCTATGAAAGAGGGTCTTGTTTAATGAAGGGAAAAGGTAAAAGGGAAATAAACAAATGGAAAATGGAAAATAGAAAATGGAAAATTTCCCTTCACACTTCACGCCTCACTCTTCACTTTTCGCTTTTTGCTCTTTGCTTTTTGCTTTGTTTAAACAACCCTGTTTTGGCAAAGAAAACAAAAGTGGCTACACCTGAAAACCAATATAAATATCAGCAAAAGATTTTACGCCGGGAAGCAAAAGAAAACTATAAAAGAAGTCTTTTGCCTCAATCAGGCTATATGACGGTTGAAGAATATGAGGGATTATCCACTGATATTCCCAATGCAGATAAAGTAATTCCGCCGCCGAAACCGCCCAAAGACATTAAAATAAAGTATGTTCCGCAGCCTACTTATAAACTTACCCATTATAACAATCCTCCCGGCTCACCGGAGTTACATATCCTGAGACGTTTTAAGTTCGACAGACAGATGAATTGTACCGGTATTACCTCACCAAACAAAGATATTATGGTTTATCCGGTGGTTTATTATTATGCAATGAGCCAATGTACTGCCGGAGACTTGTTTGTAATCCCTCTTGATACTTCTCTTCCTTATGTTGAAAGAGTTTCAAGGGCAAATATTATTAAAAGAATTCCTGTTCCGATTTTATCTACAGATAAAGATATTACAGAAAAATTTACATTTAGAACAATCACCCCGATTGATTTTTCGGCTGACGGAACAAAATTAGTCGCAAAAGAAAAAATTGGTAATGTAAATGACGGGATTTGGAAAACAAACTTGTGGATATATGATTTTGTTGCAAAACAGTCAAAAAAAATCCCGGAAATTCGCGAAGCAATAAAGTTTTATTGGATGAATACTGAAAATTTGGTTCTTGATGAAAAAAGATGGGATATTTATCCGCTCGGTTTTGATACCGATAATCCTGATAGGGTTGTGGTTTCTGCTTACGGTTATACAGGCAGAAAACCGAAATTTCTGGGTAATTGGAGCATTGATGCTCAGGGGCAGAGAGCCATGCTTCTTTCTTTGTTTGAACCTAATTCAAAAATCAGTATGAATGGATTTAAACTTACCCAAGACGGTGTTGTTGAACCGAAAGTTGTCAAAGCCGAAGAAAAAAAAGAAAATAAAGCCGTAAAGAAAAAACGTAAAGCCGAAAAAAAAGCCATAAAACAAGACCATAAAAAGAAAAAACAAGCTTTGAAAAAAACTTTGAAAGAAATGAAACAAGAAGAACATTCAGCACTTAAACAATACCAAAAACAACAAAACAAAAGCGGTCCTACTGGGATTGAGTAAAAAGCAAAAAGCAAAATGTAAAAAATAAACGAAAAAGAAGACAAGATGCGTGGAGGCGTAGATGCGTAGTTTTTAAACGGAACTGTTCACCTGTTCACCTTATAACCTAAACAAATTTTCCCTTTATTAAATTTCCCGGCTTTAAAAACTTGACAAATCGAGCAAAAAATAGTACTTTTAAGATAGTTTACAAACTTAAGGAAAAGAAAGAATATGGGAGTTAAGAAGTATGAAGAAATCCGAAAACACACTGTTTGCACACACACACACACACACACACATGTTCTTTTAAAAACAGGTTAAAACAACTGTTTTTCCGTTTTATATCAAGTTTAAACCAACCAATAATCGCGTCATCCCGAACTTGCTTCGGGATCTATCCGACATACTACGCCGGCAAGATGCTGAGCTCTGCAGACAGGGTCACACGCTTCGGAAACCTCAGCGGTTCCCTTTGTCACCAAGTTTCACGCATACGATTTTGTTTAGCTCGTTCCTCACTAACAAAATCTATATTCCTGATCCTGAGCCGTAAAACTCGTTCCTCGCTAACGGCTCAAGCCAAGCATGACGGCCTGCTTGTTTACTTTTCTCTTAAGCCAAAAATCGACCTCTCCCGCAAGCACGTAGGTTGGGGTTTCTACCCCAACAGCACAAGGCAAAGCCCTTCCATGTCATTGCGAGAAGGAACCCAAAGGGTTCTGACGAAGCAATCCAAAAGTAGGTCGGGCATTCTTGCCCGACAGCTCACTCATCTTTTAACCTTGAAAGACCCCCCACCCCGATTTTCTAACGTTCGCGGGCTCACGTT
>JAQVKX010000009.1 GCA_028694425.1 Candidatus Gastranaerophilales bacterium | reverse complement strand
CAATTCCTCTTTTAACTTTTGCAATAATTTGCCCTTTTGCCTGTAATGCTTCTTGTGCTTGCATATATAATTCGGCATGATACAAGGCAATTCCGGCTTGTGAGCATATATTTCTTATCCTGTTAATATCCTCCTCAAGTAATTCACAAATTTTATGTGTAAATTCAATACAAAAGTATCCCATTTTTCTGCCTTCGTATAAAACAGGAAAATTATAACTTGATTGCACATTTGCTTCTTCATATAGTTTTGTAAATTCCGCAGGTGCGGGATTATTCTCAACATATCCTTTCCAATTAGGGATTAATAATTCCCTGCCGTCGATTAAAGGTTGGATATATGCAGACATTGTTGAACTTGAAAAATCATAATTTACAAAACTCTTTTCTTCAGGACTTGACAGATATTCTGCTTGTGTTTCTATAGGTAAATATTTTTTTCCTTTTTCATCAAATTCTGAGAAAAATACCCTGTCAGCATTAAGGTATTTACCTATATTTTTTACAAAAAGCCGTTTTATTATATCTTTGTCTAATGTACTTCTTAATATTTCTATGATATTTCTGCTTATTCTTTCTCTTTCTGCTTGTTGTTGGATTTTTTCATATAGTTTTGCCTGATGAATAGCTATTCCGATTTGGCTTGCAATAAGGTTCAGGAAATTTATTTCTTCATCTCCTACATCATGTTTTCCGTCAACATAGTGAAGCACCAGATCTCCGAAAAATTCATTTTTGTAAAAAATTGGAAAAGCAAGTGCGGAATAAACTTTATATTTTTCTATATCCTCTTTTTCTCTGTCAAATTGTCCGCTATTTACATCAAGTTTTTCATCACCCAATAAAAATCGATTTGAATTAATTATTAAACGTTTACCTTGTTTAAGTCCTTTAGCTAAATTTGGAATATTTATATTTAAATCAACACCTTTATAGCTGCGAAGTTCATCCGAAGATAAATATTCTTCATTTATAATCATAAATTTATCGTGCAGTTTATTATATTCCATAATAAAACATCTGTCGGCTTTTAGTGTTTTACCTATTACTTCTACGATTGATTTTTTTGTTTTATCTATGTCAAGGCTGTTTCTGATTTCTTCGGAAATAGTACGTAATAAATTTTCTCTTTCTGATTTTAATTTTGTTTGGGCATATAAATTTGCTTGACAAAGAGCTGTTCCCGCATGTTCTCTGATTGTTTTAAGAAAATCAAATTCGTCATGAGATAAGATTCTTTTTGCTTTTATAAAATGAATTATTAAAATACCTACAATCTCATCACCGCATTTTACCAATAAACCGTAATCAGACTTGGCTTCGTTATCCTTAAGAGTTTTTACTGCTCTATAATTTAAAAGCTTTTTTCTGGATAAAGTTTTTTCTAAATCTCTTACAATAATATCTTTCCCTTTTTTTAATTTTGAACAGAATTCGGGAAACTCTTCTTCTAAATCAATACCCACAAGGCTTTTTATTTCAGGCGAACTTAATTTTTCTCTTTTAAAAGGGATAAATTTATTCGTTGATTTATCAAAATCCACAAATAGACACCTATCAGCTTCAAAATATTTTTGTGTTATATCAATGAAATATCTTTTTATTTCTTCCGCATCAAGTGTGCTTCTGATTTTTGTAATTATTTCCCCGTTAAGCTTCTCCCTTTCATTTTTTATTTGTAAATCATAATTTTTATGAGCTATTTCGGATATGGAATTTGCTACAAGAGATAATAATTTCATTGCTGATTTAATATTTTCTTCAGGGATTATTTTTATTTTATTTAAATCTCTCAGATATCCTTTTTCATCTTTTATTCCGAGTTCTTTTGCAAGTGTTTTAAAATGTTTTTCGTCAGGTTTTTTTGTATCAATCTGTCCGCCTAAAATTGAAGCAATATGTTTTCCTTCAACTATTATTGGGACAACAAAATGGGTAAGACCGGCATGGCATTTATAAATTATAGGCTCACCTTTTTTTACTGCTAATTTTCCTCCTTCAATATCACATTCATTACATCTTTGTTTGCCTATTTCATTCGCTCTGATATAATTTGTGCAAAACTCCGTAAAATTACTCGGTTTTGTTATGGGACCGCTTTCATCAACAGTAAGACTTGCAACTCCCAAAGTATTTGCAAAATCATCTTGTAATTTTTGCAAAAAAGTTATATCGATTAAGTCGTATAAATTTATTTTTTTACGGCTATTGAACATTTTTATCATTTCCCCGATATCCATATCCTAAGTTTAAATTAATTTATAAAATAAACAAAACCCAATAAGGCTATATGGTAAGGCTATACAAAGTCCACTTTCGGGCAATGTAAATATCCACTTGACTAAGTTATTATTTCTTTTATGTGTGGGGCGTTGAGGTTACTATGACAACTGAGATTAAAAAAGCTTCCTGCAAGCTTGAAAAAGAACTTTTTGAGAGTGTTCTTAATAATACTCCTGAAGGTATAAAAAGTTTAAATCTGATAGATTTAAACAATAGGAATGCGTTTTCTTTTATTTTAAAACGTGAACACCTTTATAAATACAATAAAAATAAAAATCCGGAAGGTTTAGATTTATTAAAATGGCTTGAGAATTATGAAAAGGAGGCTCTGGTTTCAACGGCAGGCATCCGTGGTCCTCAGAATATTTTATACCCGCAAGATGTCAGATATCCGATAAATTTAATCGGAGTTACTCTTGCAACGCTTGCAAAAGCACTTGTAATAAAAGATAAAGGTTATAAAAATCCGACAAAACTTGTTGCAAGGGAAGTTCGTTATAATTCTGATTTATACTTGGAAGCCATTGCAAGACTTCAAGCTGCTTACGGTATCAGAACACTTGTTCCTGTGGGGAAACAAACTATTCCTATTTGGCTTGCATCATATTTGGTTTTCAAGTTGGGATTAGTCGGCGGAGAATACATAACTTCAAGTCATGGTATCGCAATTAAGAATGCAACAAAAGACTTAAACTCTCAAGGCAGCCAGTTTTTGCCCGAAGAGTCAATGGAGTTTGTTAACAAAATCAAAGAAATTTTTGCTCAAACAGAAAAAAACGGTACTTATGAAATAAAATTTGCAAAAGCAGATGATCCTTTAATTGATGATAAAACTTTAATTGATTTGGATAACGGTATAGATTTGGCAATCGAGTACTTAAAAACAGGTATTGCACGGAAACAAAATATAGATTTAATAAAAAAACTTAAAAATAAAATTGTAATTGATAATGTCGGAGGGTGTGCTTACAGAACCCTAAACCGTTTTTGGGAAAAACTCGAAATAGCCGATAAATATGACTGGTTTCATATTGAAGAAAATCCGTTTTTTCATTCAATCGGTAAGTACGATATTTCTCCTACGGGACAAAAAGGGCTTTATGACTATTCTATTGATGCAAATTTATTTATTATAAAAGAAAACGGAGAGAAATTTTTTCCCGTGATAAGTTCTATGCATTATGACAAAAAATTGGCAAAATATCCGATTAATACTTATGTATTGATAACAGATCCCGATAATGACAGGCTTACGGTAACTCAAATTGAAAGTTCAAATAATATAAAAAAACTTAAAGAGCTTGGCATTGATTGTATAAAACTTTCAAAAGACAGGGTATTGACCATTTATTCTGCAAATCAATTATTTTTAATTCTTATGGATTTTAGAATGAAAGAGCTCAAGGAACTTGGCGTATGGAATGATTATTCACGTTTTATAATTAAAACAACCGCATCAACATCGGCTTGGGATGAATGGGCAAAGTATAATGGTATAAAAGTTATTAATACACCTGTCGGTTTTAAAGAAATTGCCAATATAATGAAAAAAATCGAAGTTGAAATTTGCAAAAAAGATAAAGAAGTTATTATAAAAGATGTTTTTGGAAACACAATTAATTTGGGAAATAATCCCCGATTGTTATTCGCAGGTGAAGAATCAGGCGGAATGATTTTGGGACAGCCGGTATTTTTATGTTCAAATAAGGGCTATCAAGCTATCGCCCTTAGAGAAAAAAGTGCATGCTGTGCAATAATACTTACATCTATGTTTATTTCAACCCTTGAAAAAAACAATGAAACAATGTCGAAATATTTTTGTGATTTGCTTGATGAAAGTAATATTAAATCAAAATTTGATACAAGAGCAGATATTACTTATTACAATGAATCAGAGCCTGATATTAAAAAATTAAATGATGACAAAAAAGATGGTGAAAAAAAACGTACAAAAAATGATTTATTTTTTTTATCTCTTGCACTGGGAGTAGAATATAAAATTTTAACCTTGGAACAGGTTAAGCAAATTTTAAATGATGCTTTCCTGAAAACTTATACCGGTCTTGATTTTTCGGATCTTCAAGCAATAAAATTTGTAGGAGACGGAACTTATTTAAAATTTACGGATAAATTTATCGAAATTCGTCCTTCCGGCACAGATGCAAAAATAAGAGTTTATGCGGCAGGTATAAATAAAAAAGAACTTGAAAAATATGCTCAAATTATGGGGAATTTTTCCGGTAAAAGAACAGA
Organism: Candidatus Gastranaerophilales bacterium; assembly: GCA_028694425.1. Classification (GTDB taxonomy): domain Bacteria; phylum Cyanobacteriota; class Vampirovibrionia; order Gastranaerophilales; family Gastranaerophilaceae; genus JAQVKX01. Next base: position 20,124 of record JAQVKX010000009.1, on the reverse strand, counting down.
TTTATTTAAAGACCTAATTCCTAAACAATTTTATAAATCGGTTAAAGAAAAAGCAATTAATATTTATTCTGAATTTAGGAAAAATGCCGATTAATAATTGAGTAAAATTAATGTATAAATACCGTTATATTCTAATCACTTTAATAATTTTATTATGCATTTCTTTATATGCATATTGCAGTGAAGAATATTGTTTGAAAACCGGTTATGAATATTATAAAAAGAATTTTATTTCCTCCCAGGGTCGTGTAATGGATCCCGAAAGGGGTAATCTTACAACATCAGAAGGACAGTCTTACATATTGCAAAGAGCAGTAGCCGTTAACGATCCTAAAACTTTTGATTTTGCATATAAATGGACTAAAAAAAATTTACAAAGAAGAGATAAATTATTTTCTTGGCTTTGGGACAAGGATAAAACCGGAAAATATAGGGTTTTAGATAAAAACTCGGCATCAGATGCAGATGTAAATATTGCATTTGCGCTGATTTTAGCTTATGAAAGATGGAAAGATAAAAAATATTTAAAAGAAGCTCTTCCTATAGTTCGCTCAATCTGGCGTTACGAAACAAGACGGATAGGAAAATATCGTGTTTTAATGCCGGGTGCAATACAGGCAAGAGTGGAAAAAATAGAGATTAACCCTTCTTATTTTCATCCCTATGCTTTTAAGTTTTTTAAGAACTATGATAAGTTTCATGATTGGAATAAATTAGTTGATTCTTCATATTATTACATAAATGCATCTTGTGCAAAAACAAAAACAGGTTTATCTCCTAATTGGTTTTTAATAGAAAAAAACCTGATAGTATTGGAAAATTCTGAAAGAAGCGATTTCTCTTATGATGCAATAAGAGTTTTTAAAAAAGCTTACTGGGATTATATAAGAACCGGAGATAAAAGAGCCTTACCTGTATTAGCAAAATCAAAATTTTTTATAAAACAATGGAAACAATCAAAAATGCTTTATACCAATTATAAAGCCGACGGTACCTTAAGAGATTTAAATGAATTTACCGGCTCAATAGCAATCTTAATTCTTCCTATAAGTATTTACGAACCTAAAACCGCTGTGGAAATTTATAAAAAAAAGATAGAGCCTTATTTATTTAACAAAGAAAATTGGAAAGTCAGAAAAGACTACTATACAAAAAATCTTTTATGGTTCGGATGCCATTTTTATTATAAAGAATCAAGTGAACACAAAGAAATGGGTGAATTAAGAAAAAGTATTTTTTAATAGATGGCACAGAATAATTCAAGAATATACAATTTTTAGAATTTATCCTGATATTTTAGTAAGCCGAGGATTTATTTTTTTTGAATATTACTGCAAAATTCTTGTATGGTGAGGTTTTTATGACAAAAGACAAAATATCATTAATAGATATAGCTAAAGTTTTTTTGACCATCGGAGCCATAGGATTTGGCGGCGGTATGGCTATAATTGCTCTTATGCAGGAATATTGCGTTAACCGAAAAAAGTGGCTTACTTTTGATGAATTTTCTTGTGCAATTGCTTTCGGACAGTTTTGGGGGTCGAAAACAACGAATATTTCAATATTTGTAGGTTATCAATTGAGAGGGTTAAAAGGAGCTTTTGTTGCTGCACTTTCTTTTCTTGCACCTTCTATTACCATTGTCATTATATTAGCTTCGCTTTACATGAAATACAATCAAATACCATCTTTAGAGTTAGCACTAAAGGGTGTAAGACCTGTTGTAATAGCTTTAATCTTATCTGCAGCTTATAAAATGGGCAAAGGCAGAATTAATGATTTTGAAAAAATATTTTTAATATTTTTAGCTGTATTTTTGGCGTTAGTTTTAAAAATCAGAGTTTTTATTTTAGTATTGTCAACCATATTATACGGAGTTATAAAATTTATATTATTCAGGGGGAAGTTAAATGAAGATAATTAATTTAACTTGGCTTCCTTTTTCAATATTTTTATTTTGGGTATTTTTCAAAATCGGAATGGTATTTTTCGGCGGCGGATTTGTTATTATTCCGATAATGCAGACAGAACTTGTCAACCATTTACATTTGCTGACAGAACATCAATTTGTTGACGGACTTATCATAAGTCAGCTTACTCCCGGACCCGTTGCGATTTTGGTTACATTTGCAGGTTATTGTATTGCCGGGTATTGGGGGGCATTAATAGCTACGTTTGCAATGTTTTTACCGGGAGCATCTCTAATGCTGATTCTTTCAAAAAGCTATGAAAAAATCCAAAACTCTAATTTTTTAAAAAAAATAGTCGATACCTTAAATCCTGTTATTATAGGGTTATTAATCGCTACAGCCTGGCAAATGAGAAAAATAACAATAACAGATAAATTTGATATTATAGAAGTTTTTATCGCATTTTTTTTAATTATTCGTTTTAAAACAAATCCGCTTTTAATAGTTATTGCATATATTATTGTATATATGGGGTTTAGGTAACTTATCCCATAATTAATCCTTCTTAATAATCATTTTTATATATCCCGATAAATTTAACTCTATACCAAGGGATATTCACATCACCGTTTTCATTTCTTAAAATTACATTTTCAACATCTTTTACAACTATTTTACCTGTATATCTGGTAATTTTTGCATTTTTAAAAAATTTGTCTCTTACATCAACATAATCATTGTAAATAAGCGAATCTTTTTCACGTTCAAAGTTATACAAACTGCCGTCTTTTTTATATTCAATCAAACCGTTCATAACTGTTACGACTTTACAGGGAGTTATGTTACCTTTTGAATCAATTATTTCGTCTGCAACCACTAAAGATTGAGCCATAAAAAAAAGCAAACCCGCTAAAATTATTTTTTTCATTATACTTCCTCAACTAATTACAATGAGATTGTACCATTTATCAGCCTAAATATCAAGTAAATAAGTGGTTAGTAAAAGGAAAAGGGAAAATGTGACACGTGAAAGGTAAAGAAAAGTTTATAAGGTTATAGGGTTATAAGTTATTTAGCTAAAATTGAGAGACTTTGCAGAACTGATAAACTTATCACCCTATAAGCCAAAACTATTCACCTATTCACCTTATAACCTTATAACCTCTTATTTATTCAATATATTTCCCGTCAAAAAGATTCATTACCATTGAAACCTGATCTGACTGAACAATTTTTTTCTCATCTTTTTTAGCTAATTCATGTTCGGCAAAATCTTCATCTTCGTCAATTTCTTCAGGGTTTTGAAGGTTTTCTTCCGCAATTTCTTTTTTAACTTGATTTATCGGCGGATTTTTTTTTCAACCGCTAAAGTTTCATCGGCAGAAGCTAATCTTATTATCAAGCTAACATCTTTGTTAAAGATCTTTTGCAGGGCATCTGCAATTACCTTCTTTTTTGTTTCATCAGAAAGCATTTTGACAAAAATTTCTTTTTCACAGCCGATTATAACTTTTTCTTCAGACATTTCAACCGGTCTTGCATGCTCGGACAGAAGAGAAACTACAGGTGGACTGGAAATCGCCTGCAATAGTTCAAACCAGAGGTTAGAAGAGTTAGAAGCGGGAGGTGAAGAGTGAGAAGAAGTATCTTCAGATACATAGGCGTCCGGAGATACATCCTGTCCCTCCCTTGCGGAGGGACCGAAATCTCTGATTTCGAGGGAGGGTAGCTTTGCCTCTTTGCCTCTTTGCCTCTTTGCCTCTTCTTCTGTTTCCTGTTTAATTTCCACTTTTTCACTTTTTGCCGGGAGATTGGTGCTGTTGGGTAAGAATGTTCGACCTATTTCTGTTCCCTCTAACCTTGAAATTCTTTCCTGAAGGTCTAAAAGCGATGTATTTTGTGCTAAGTTTGCCAAATCTATTATTCCTATTTCAAGCCACAAATGCTGATTAGTTGTAGTTTTTACTTCCTTAATATAATAAGCGGTTTTTTCTATCAAAAAAGTTATCTGATGAGTTTCAAGTTTTTCGCATTGTTCTTTTAAAATTTTTATTTGAGTACTGTTTAATTGGGTTAGGTCGGCTAAAAGCTCATCTTTGCTGCAATTTTTCACAATAAGCAGGTTTTTGAGGTAGCCGAGCAAATTAGTCAAAATTTGTGTCGGTTCATTGCCGGAATTATAAATTTCCTCTAAAAGTTCAATTCCTTCTTGCGGTTTTGACTGAATTATGCAATTTGAAAGGTTTTTCAGCATATCAAAAGAAAGCCGTCCTAAAAGCTTGTTAACATCTTCTGAAGTTATTGATTTAGCACTGTCGAGAACGCTTACCTGGTCTAAAAGTGCTAAAGAATCTCTCATTCCGCCTGCCGAATTTTTTGCAATCGTAAAAAGTGCATCGTCATCAATCTTAATTTTTTCTGATTTTGCAATGTTTTTAAGGTGGTTAATAATATCGTCTGTTGTAATCCTTCTGAAATCAAATCTTTGGCAGCGGCTGGTAATTGTCTCCAAAACTTTTTGCGGTTCTGTTGTCGCAAGAATAAAGATGACGTTCTCCGGCGGCTCTTCAAGGGTTTTCAGCAACGCATTAAAAGCATGAGTTGTAAGCATATGGACTTCATCAATAATATAAATTTTATACTTGCCGTTAACCGGGATGTATTGTATTTTCTCTAAAATATTCTGTGCATCTTCGACTTTTCTGTTGCTGGCAGCATCGATTTCAATAACATCCATCGGAGTTGAGTTTGTTATGTCAACGCAACTGGGGCAAACTTCACAGGGAGTAAGCGTCGGACCTTCTTTGCAATTTAAAGACTTTGCCAAAATCCTTGCAACAGAAGTCTTTCCCGTTCCTCTTGGGCCGGTAAAAAGATAAGCATGCGAAATCTTGTTCAGCTTAATTGCATTTGCAAGAGCGTGTTTAATATGCTCTTGTCCCACGACTTCCTCAAGATTTTTTGGTCTGTATTTTCTGTATAACGGAATGTATTTTTCGCTCATGTTGTCCTTTTTGCACTACTTGATTTTTTATAGAATATAAGTTAAAATATAAAAAAGGGCAGGGATGCTCGAACATCCCTTTTAAAAACCCTAGTGATTTGTGAGAGCTAATATAATCAACAAGATTAATATTAGCTCTTCTTTATTTATAATCACATTTCATCACCTCCTTTCTTTTTGCTGGTACGATTTGTAGTCGTTCAAAAAGCGGAAAGAGATAATAGGGCTTACCCGTTTTTAAGTTTCAATGTGCTTGATTGTCGTAAATATTAATGTTAAAACTATTATATATTAATTGAATTAAAATAGGTAGGTTTATGAATTTAATTAAACCCGAAAAATTAAATAAAGGTGATACAATAGGTATTTTGGCACTTTCAGGTGTAATAGAGAGCAAAGAAAACATCTTTAGAGCTAAAAAATATTTTGAAAATAAAGGTTATAAAGTTGTTCTGTCAGAAAATATTTTTGATAAAAACCGCTACCTTGCAGGTACTGATGAGAAAAAAGTTCAAGAACTTCACAGATTTTTTCAAGATCCGGAAATTAATGCAATTTTATGTGCCCGTGGCGGCTATGGTGCAATAAGATTGTTGGATAAAATAGATTTTGAAATAATCAAAAATAACCCCAAGATTTTTGCCGGATATTCGGATGTAACCGCAATTGAAGCCATGATTTATAAAAAAACAGGCATGATAACCTTCTATTCTCCAATGGCACAGAGCGATTTCGGGGTAGAAAATGTTTTAAAGTTTGTTGAAAAAGGATTTTTCGACACCCTTACCGATACAAAAAATTTAAAAATTTCACCTTGCAAAAGAAGGACAAAAACTTATTTTAGCGGGCAAGCGAAAGGTATTTTGTGGGGAGGAAATTTAGCGACGGTTGTTTCTATGTGCGGACTGGATTTTATTCCTGACGAAAAATTTATTTTCTTTACGGAAGACTTGAACGAAGATGTTTATAAAATTGATAAGATGTTTACACAACTGATGAATATTGAGAAATTCCGTAAAAATCTTCAAGGGATTATCCTTGGTGATTTTTTCGGTATCGGTAACAAAAAACATTTGAATGAACTGTTTTTTGAAATAGGGGAAAAGATTAAGAAACCTATATTAAGCGGATTTAAAATAACTCATGCTACAGAAAAAATCACCTTGCCGTATGGTGCAATTGCTTCTTTTTCGACGGAAGATAAAATATTGGATGTCGAAAGTTATTTAAAATGTTAAGAATTAGGTACTTTGGGCATTCACATGTTATACTCTTTGAATGTTGGGGTAGAAACCCCAACTACAATTGCAAGTTTCTACCCCAACAGAATAATAAGTGTTGGAGCAGAAATCCTAACCTACTATTTTAAGAAGGAAAAATTATGTTACAAGAAGCGACAAGAGCACTAAATTCGGCGTTTAACAACAGTTTCATTAAAAAATTAAGCCAGTATCTTCATGATTGTGTTCGTGAAGAAGTTAAAAGTGCGACTTTTAGAAACTTAAAGCAAGATAAAGACAACAAATGGATTTTTCTCAAAGAAGAAGAAAAATTATTCCGTAATTTTGGCGAACATTTACGTTTGGACGGTTCTGACAGCAAATTAACAGAGCTGATGATTCAAAGCGAATTAAGCCAAAAAGATAAGTATTTAATTTACGGATATTTGTTTTTGGTCGGAAAAAGTTCTAAAAACCGTAAGACAAACGAGTTTCTAACCCCGCTTTTATATATGCCGTGCCGATTAGAGAGAAACGGTGTAAATATTAACTGTATGCTTCAGGATGAGTTTTTGTCCTTAAATACCGGTGCTTTAACTGCCATGATGAAGAAAAACGATGACGAGGACGAAGTAGAGCAACTTTTGGACGGTCTTTTGGATGTTGTGCCGGAATTGCCGATTACAAACGAGAAGCTCGATATATTTTTAACTACTTTAAAATCGATTATTCCCGAAATTGAGATAAAAATTGACCATTCCGAAGATGTTGACGAAGATAATGTCGAAAAAGATTTTTATAAAGAAGATGTTGACGAAGGCGGGAAAATTGATTTTGATAATTTGGATGAAGTTGTAGAAGAAGAAAGGGGTAAGACGGCGGTTAAACTTGAAAAAATTACACTAACCAATCAAAATGCGATAATTTTAACCAAGCGTCCTTCAATTACGGCAGGGGTTTTGCATGAATTGACCCAAATCTCCGAAAAGCCCAGCGGGGTTTACCGTGAAACCGCATTAAATATAATTAACGAAGAATATTTGCAAACAAAAGGCAAATTAATTGATAATCCGAGCAAAACGTTCAAAGATTTGAAAGATTTTGCGGCAATTACTCCGCTTTCCCTGAGTGATTCGCAGGAAAATGTTATAAAAAGTCTTGAAAATAATACATTTGTAGCGGTTTACGGACCTCCGGGTACCGGAAAATCACAAACGATTGTTAATTTGGTTTCACATTTAATTGCAAACGGTAAAACGGTTCTGGTTGCCTCACGTATGGACAAAGCCGTTGACGTTGTATCAGAACGCTTAAATGAGCTTGGTGCATCATTTTTGGCACTAAGAGCAGGTAGGTTAAATTACCAAAAACAATTAAGTTTTCAGCTTCAGGATTTGCTTTCAAATAAAGTTGATCTTGACAGCGATTATGAAAGCGCTCTTTTTGCAGATGTTAAGGATATGAAAGAGCTTTTGAATAACATAAAAGACTTGGAAAATAAATCGGAAAATACGATTAAACTTGAACAAAGATGGCAGGAGGTTTTTGTCCAAAAAACAGAACAGGAACAGGCTTTAGGTAAAATGTATTTTATAAAAGACGTTTTAAAAAAATCCGAAATTGAGCAAATTATAAATTTAATGAAAATAATCGAAAAAAATCTTGAAAAAACAGGATTTTTTGCATCAATTTCAAATTATTCGAGCAAAAATAAACTTAAAAAAATCCTGAAACTTGCCGAATTTAACGAAAGTTACGAAAGTTTGGGAGTTTTAAAAGCTGAGCTGGAAGTTGCAAAACTTGCGTGTGAAATGCGTTTAATTGAAGCAGAAATTCAAAAACTCGGCAATATCCACGTTATGTCAGAGCAAATCCGTATGTTAAAGCGTAAACAAAGGACTTTGGCGGTAGAAATATTGAGAGGAAAGCGAAGAGAATCGTTAAAAGGTTTACTTAGGGATCAGGTTAAACGTCAAAGGCTTATTGTGCATACAAAATCGCTTGTTGAGCGTAAGAAAAACCTGCAAAACCGTTTGCTTGAGGGCGAAGATTTCAGACCGCTTATGGAAGCTTTTCCTTGCTGGTGTGTAACGACTTATGCGATTTCAGGTTCTTTGCCTATGAAACCCGGACTTTTTGACGTTGCAATTATTGATGAGGCTTCTCAATGTGATATTGCGAGCTGTTTTCCGATACTCTACCGGGCTAAAAAAGCTGTAGTTGTTGGCGATGACAAACAACTGCCGCATTTATCGTTCTTGGAAAAAGCAAAAGAACAATCTTTCCTCAGTCAATACTCAATTCCCGATAAATACCAGTTGATGTGGCGCTTCAGGACAAATTCCATGTTTGATTTGGCGAATTATTATTCAATGAATCCTGTCTTGTTGGACGAACATTTCAGAAGCTTGCCGCCTGTTATTAATTTCTCAAACCAAGAGTTTTACGGCGACAGAATTAGGATTATGCGTAGAAATGCTAATGACCTGAAGGTTCTTGAGTTAATCCAAGTGCCAGAAGGTAAAGTAGACTTTGATGCTACGAGAAATTTACCCGAAGTTGAAGCAGTTGTAGCTAAATTACAGGAATTAATTATCGAAGACGAACGCAGAAACAGCGATAATCCTGTTTCTATAGGTATAATTTCGCCGTTCAGGGCACAGGTTGAACAGTTAAAAATCTCTGTAGCAAGGGTTTTATCCGAACATATGATTAGAAAACATAAGATTGAAATCGGTACAGCTCACACATTTCAGGGTGATGAGCGTGATGTAATTCTTATGTCTTGGGCTTTTGCACCTAACAGTTTTGTACAAAGCCTTACTTTCTTGCAAAAACCGAATCTGTTTAATGTTGCAATAACCCGTGCAAGATATAAAATGATTAACTTTGTTTCAAAAGACCCGAGAGAATTGCCTGAAGGACTTTTCAGAAATTATTTGAATTATGTTCAGGAGTATGAAGCAAGGCAAAAACTCATTGAAAGCAAAGAAATCGAAGAAAATTTCTACAAAAATAATTTTGAACGTGAAATAGCACAGACCATCCGTGAGCTTGGGCATGAAGTTCAGGCGGGAGTGGAAATTGCAGGCTTCAGCGTTGATTTGCTGGTGGATGATAAAATTGCAATAGAATGCGACGGAGTTGAGGATAATAAAAAGCTTTCCGGCACGAATATGCGCAAACAAGCTATTTTAGAACGTTCGGGATTTAAAATCAACCGCATAACTTTCCGTGAATGGCACTACTCACCGCAGGCATGTATTGAGAGAGTTTTGGCGTAAAGTTAATTAATAATTCTTTACATTTGGGCGTTTTATAGCAATTTTTTTATTTTTGGTATTTAATATATAAAACGGTATTTTCGCAAATTAACAAGGAATAAACGTGATTAATGCTACTGAAGTTAAGATGGAAAATTCTAAAGTAAATCGGGTTTCCAACCCGATTTACCATTCTCGTTTTCAAAATTTGGAAAAGGCTTTAACTGAGCTTTTTATCAAGGAATTAAATGCTCCTGATTCCATTTTTATAAAAATATCACCTGACGTGGTTAAAAAAACAGCGATGTTTTTGGCAGGAATGGCATTTAGACCTGTGGCAATAGGTGTTTGCGGCGAAACTGCAAGCGGAAAATCCACAATAGTCTGTGATGTTATTGATACAATTCAAAAATTCGTACAAAAAGCTTCTGCAGAAAATATTGTAACAAGAATTAACACAGACGATTATTATTATGACAGGTCTGAAGAAATTAAGCAGGCAGGCTCTTTTGACGAATTTGCAAAAAATTACGATTTTGATGTACCCGAGGCAATTGAATTAAGCCTTGCAAAAGCCCATATACAAATGCTTTTGGATAATAAAGAAGTATTTTTGCCCAAATATGATTTATCAGGTACGGGCAGAAGATTTGACAATCACAGAGCGGCAAAATCTTCTTCAATAATTGTTTGCGAAGGGCTTTATACGCTTATTGACGGCTTTGATGATGTTTTTGATTTTAAAATTTATGTCGATATTGATAAAGATGTTCAGAAAAAGAGGTTCTTTGAACGTGTAGAACAAAGAGGATTAGGTGCATCTGCAGATAAAATATTTGAAAATGCTTCTCAAAAAGCTTTGATTTATGTACATCCTTGTGCACAAAAAGCAGATATAGCCTTGAACGGGGAAACTCCGAGAGAAAAATACAGAAGTTTTGTTAATTCTCTTTTGGAATTAGTAGAGAATACTTATTATTTTGCTGTATAATATAATTAAGTAGTTAGGATAGGAGTCTGAGAGAAAATGAAATTATGCGTATTCCAAGGCACGTTTAATCCGATACATAACGCTCACTTGGCAATGGCACGTTATACAAAACAGGTTTATGATTATGATACTATTTTGTTCATACCTGCCTATAAACCTCCGCATAAAGAGTTTGATGATGACTTGGCAAACCACCGTTTCCAAATGGTTAAGCTTGCAGTCAGCGGAGAAAGCTTTTTCGGGATAAGCAACATTGAATTTCAAAACGAAAAATATTCTTATACGTACTTAACTATTCAGGAATTATATAAACGTTATAAAATAGATGGTAAAATAGGATTTATAATAGGCTTTGATGCATTCAGAGAAATTACCGAATGGTATGAAGCCGATAAGTTAAAAGAATTGGTTAATTTCATTGTTTTTCCTCGGGAAACAGAAATTGACAGGGATAGGGTGGCATTACTTCATTACAAGGGTTATCACTTCTCAATTGCAAAAATGCATCCTATAAGTATTTCTTCAACAATGTTGAGAGAAAAGTTAATACAAAGACAACCGGTAAGCGGAATGATTCCGCCTGTCGTTATGGAGTATATAAGAGAAAATGAACTGTACAAAAACGAATGAAAAAGCTATTTCTTGGCTTCAAGGTAATTTGGACGAAGAGCGGTTATTGCATTCCCTTGGCTGTGCTCAATGTGCTGCCGAATTGGCTCAACGTTTCGGAGAAGACGAAAAAAGGGCTTATATCGCAGGGCTTTTGCACGATTGTGCCAAGTGCTTAGACCCCGAAAAAATGTTTGATATAGCAAAAGAATTGCATCTTAAAGAAGGTGAGCTTACTAACCCAAAAGTAATTCATGCCCCTGTCAGTGCATACATTGCACGAACAGAATTCGGTATTGAAGATGAAGAAATGCTCTCTGCAATACGTTGGCATACTCTCGGCAAGCTTGATATGACTCTTTTTGAAAAAATAATTTATCTTGCGGATAAAATTGAGCCAAATACAAGAGATTTGGACTTCAGAGATAAAATCTTAATGTTTTTGGACGAAGAAAACGGTTTGAATAAAGCACTTTTAATTTGCTATAAAGAATCAATCAAAAGCCTCGTAATAAGAGGTCTGAAAATTTGTCAGGATACGGTTGATATTTATAATAGTATGATTTAATTATAATAAAATAAAATGCAATAAAAAGAGAGTAAAACCAAAATGATTTTACTCTCTTTTATTTAGAATTTGTATTCTCTTGTAATTAATGATATAGAGGAGCTAACCTCGGTACTTGTTGAGGAATTTTTCCTTCTTCAATCGGCAAGTATACTCTGTAATCAATTACAGGGAAACAATTGTCGATTGCTTCAATTCCTTTAAGATAATTGTTATCAATTGAATTATTTTCAATCATATCGGCAATTTTCTCAAATCTTTCAACGTGTTCTCTAAACCTGTCGGTTGCATAGTCTTTAGCCTGCCATGTTGTTATAAGGAAAGGCCAGTCGGAACTTTGCAATAAGAGATTTTCTCTTGCAAGCTGATTTAGAGCCCTGTGTAAAAGTTTATCTGTCGGAATTTGTTCATATTTTGCAACAACTTCCGTAATTCTTTTTTCACAAGAGTGGATAATAGGCCACATCCATTCCGTTAAATGGTTTTGCCATACCCAGAAATGCCCGCCTTGTCCCCAAGAACTTTCGGGGATTTGAATTGCTTCTGTCGGAGGATGTGCATGCAAATATTCACACGCCGTACATCTTTCAACTTCCGGTAAATACGTAGCAAATTTCTTAATAACCTGCTTAATAAATTCAATACCTTCAAACCACCAGTGTCCGAACAATTCGGTGTCAAAGGAAACCATTACAAGCCCGTCTTTATTTTTTGCAAGTTTGTAATCGTTTAACAAATGATAAATTAAAGTTGTATAGTGGTCTGAGTTTTCGTTAATTTTATTAAGTGCTAAAACAGGGTCATAAAGCATTTTGTCGCCTAAATCTGTGGTAGGCGAAGTTACTCTCCAGTAATGTGCACCGGATTTGTCATCTTTTTTATGGAATTCTCTGAAACATCCGTCGCCGGGATAACCGTCAGCAGCTGACCAAACCTGATAGCCTGCTCTGTCGTTTCTTCCCATAATCGCAACTTGTGCATCAGGCAACCAGTAAGCCGAATATGTGTCATATCCGGTTGCTTCACGCTCAGGAAGAGGGATGTATTCAATATTTCCGTAAACACCTATTACACGGCGATTTCCGATTGAATTTCCGCCTTCTATAACGTGAGATTCCGTAAAGAAATATTCAATGTCATTATTCTGAAGAATTACTTCTAAAGCCGGACGCCATTTTTTTTCTCCGTCCGAGCCCATATATTCATAACCTTGCCTGTAAGCACATTCAGGAAGCCATGCACCGCAACCTTCTTGTCCAAAAAGCCTTTTGGTTGTTTCCTGACCGATTTTGAATTGTGCATTAAGGTTATTATCAGTGGCAAAAAGCGGTGAAAAACCGTGTGTTGCAGCTGATGTCGTAATTTCAATACATCCGAGGTCTTGATATTTTTTGTAATGACCGATTAAATCACGCCCGTATTTGTTTACATAAGTGTCTTTGATGTGATTAAACCAGTCGTAATAATATTTTGCAAGGTATTTTAAATGTTGTGAATGTGCAACCGCAGGGTCTGGATACCTGTCTAAATCCTGTGCTATTGCAGCAATTCTGTCATCTAAAAACTTACAAAAACCGTCTTTTAAGTGATCGTCGTCTAATTGTTCCGCAAGGATAGGAGTAAAGCCAACGGTTAATTTAGCTTTAATTCCTTCTTCCCAGAGTTCCGCTATCGCATTCAACAGCGGGATATAAGTTTCTGCCATACATTCATAAAGATTTTCTTCCCCGAAAGGCCACATACCGGCTTTTCTGTAGAAGGGAAGATGGCTGTGTAACATAAATACGAATTGACCTACTGACATTTCTGCCTCCATTCTTTTTGTTAGATTTGTTAATTATTTAACATTATCTTACAAACCTACATAATATTTATAGCACAAAAGATTAAAAAATATAATCCTTTAGAACTAATTCTTTAGAATAATTTTACATTTGTTCAAGTTATGAAGGAAGAAAAAGGGGGAAATAGTGAATGGTGAATGGTAAGAAGTAAGAAGTGAAAGGTGAGAAGAAGGTGAAGCGTGAAGTGTGAAGCGTGAAGAGGAATTTTCCATTTTCCCATCCATATTGCAAAAATAATTGTTCTTCCTCCCCGCCTGTGGGGGAGGATAAGAGGTGGGGGGTATCAATGTCGAACGCTCTTTACAATTTATTATTGTTTTTCCATTTTCTATTTCACTTTTTACTTTTTGCTTTTTGCTTCATCAAGACTGTAGTCGGCAATTTTAGCCTCAAGTCCGATTTCTTCAGCAACTGCAGCCATATACATTAAGTCGGTAGGAGGCAGAGGCGGGATTACCAACAAGTCTTTCACGGGCTGTTGACAGCGGTCTTCCCTGTTCATGACAGGAGACGGCGGGTAAATTAAAAGTATTTTTTTCTTTTCAGCCATAATTTTCCTTTATTTTCAATACTTATTATACTACACTCAAAAAAAGCAAATTTAAAGTTGTTGGGCTGGCAAGCCCAACCTACTTATTACTACATTCAAAATAAAAAGCATAAAGCAAAAAATAGAGGTCAAGAAGACAAGATGCGTAGAAGAGCAAGATAAAAACTACGCCTCTACGCCTCTGATAACTTTTTAGGTTAGGGGGGGGGATAAACGCAATGGAGAAGCGATTTACAGCCACCCCACTGAAATCAAAGATTTCGACTCCCCTTCAAGGGGGGAGTAAAATGTGACGTCAAATTTTTTGAAAAATTAAAATCTGGATTTAATGCACGTTTTTGAGTTTTTGTATGTCTTAAATAGTTATATATCAATGCTTTTCAGATTTTGCATGATCTCTTTAACCTAAGTAATTTTTCATTTATAAAATCACCAATTTATTCTTTATAGTATAATTTCTGTTAGAGAGGATTTGAAATTGGCTATATTTTCACGGAATGAACTTTATTGGGGCAAAGAAGCACAGACTAAACTTGCACAACATCATGTTACGGTTTTCGGGCTTGGCGGTGTTGGGGGCTTTTGTGCCGAAATGCTTGCCAGAGCGGGTGTAGGTGAGCTTACGATTGTTGATTTTGATAATGTTTCTCAATCAAATATTAATCGGCAGATTGTTGCATTAAAATCAACCGTAGGGCAAGAAAAAACAAAACTTTTTGAACAAAGATTAAAAGATATTAACCCCGATATAAAAATTAACGTAATAAATGATTTTTATACAGAAAAGCTAAATAAAAAACTATTTGATTTGAAACCTGATTTTATTGCAGATGCGATAGACACAATGCATTCAAAAGTTGCCTTGTTGGAGTTTGCATATAAAGATAATTGCCCTGTTATAAGTTCTTTTGGTGCAGGAAACAGAATTAATCCCGAGGACTTGTATATTTGTGATATTTCAAAGATTGAAGATAAAAATGCTGCTTTTGTATCAAATATTTTATATCAACTTAAAAAAAGAGAAATAGAAAAAGGAATTACCGTTGTTGCAAGCAGAGAGAAGCCTTTTTCTATGGAAAAGCTTAAGGTGGAAGAGAAAATTACAACACAAAGCGGCAAGGAGATAGAATTTTCAAAGATAATACCGTCTTCTACGCCTTTTGTTGCTTCTTGTGCCGGAATTTTTATGGCAAGTTACATTGTGAGGGAATTAATTTCAAAATAAAGTGTAAGCCAAAAAATTGGCTTACACTTTTAAAGAACATACTAAACAGCGACATTAAGTGAAGATGCCAGATTTGACAATCCACCGCTTTTATAACCGGCTATCAGCTTATTGATAAATGTAGCTGATAATCTGCCCAAATCACTTCCTAATGAAGCAAAATCTTGTTGAGAAAATTGCTTCTCAGAGCTTGCTTTTTGGATTTCTTCGGCTGAGAGTTCTCCGTTTCCGTCGATGTCATAACTTTTGAAATTTTCGGTTAAGTCATTAACTAAACCTGCTTTACCGTTATCACCGCTTGTATCAATTGTTGCCAATTCGTCTGAAGATATTCCGCCACTGCTGTCTGTGTCGGCAGATGAAGCTAAAGTATTTACTTTATCCGCATTTTCAGATGAAGCATCTTTGTCGAAATTGTCAACAAAAGATTCAAGTAGAGCTTTTAGCAAATTGTCAACAAATGATTGAGTGTTGTCAGTATTGCTTGATTCTATAGATATTCCCGGAGGCGGACCCATTGGCTCGCTTGGCGGTTTTGCCGAAGAAATTTCTTCCGAACTAAGCTGACCGTCTCCATCTGCATCCAAAGCGTCAAATTGTTCCGAAAGTGCTTTCAAAAATGCTGCACCGCCTTCATCATCGCCGGTATCTATTGATAAAAGTTCATCTTTAGATAAACCTTTCGTACCGTCTGTGTCGGCTGCACTCATTTTTTGATACATCTGTGCCATCAACAGTTCAATACTGTCAGAAGCTGCATCATTAATACTTGATACCATAAAAACCTCCTTTCCATGTTTCATTTTATTACCATGGGAAAGTTTTTTTATCCTTCATTAGCCTTAGATACTTAGTAAATGAATGGTCTTTATAATGGATTTTGCATGGAAAGGGGAAAAAGGAAAAGAAGTTTATAGGGTTATAGGGTGATAGGATTATAGGTTATTTTCAAACCCATAAACCCATAATCCTATCACCCTATAACCCAAAAGTGCATTTAATCACTTTTAAAATAAACTTATCTACTTATAAACTCATAAACTTATAAACTATCTATAAACTTCAACATATTTTGGATTTACCGCAAGCCACTTAAACGATTGTGAAGATGTTTCCGGAATATCAACAACAAAAGTTCCACCCCAGCGTCCTCTTGCAAACCTTAAATATCCGTCTTTTGCAAGATTATTTAATGCTTTTCTAATTGTATTGGGACTTAAATCAAGTTCTGTTGATAATACTTTTATAGAAGGCAACTTTGAACCGATTTCATAATTCTGTGCAATTAATAATTTAATGTGATTTTGGGTTTTTTCATAATTATAAAAAGCTGTTTCCTGTGCAGAAGCAAAAATAGAAGTTTCTTTTTTGGAAGAAATCGCCTCTTCACCAGGCATTCTGATAACTGTCGTACCGTATCTGCCTCTTCGCGGGAGTAAAATTTCTTTTTTAATCAAAGTTTTTAATGCATCATGAATTGTTTTTATACTTACCTTGAATTCAGTTGCCAAGTCTTCATGAGCAGGCAGTTTATCTCCGATTTTTAAATTCTTTTTAATATAATTCTCTAAATCATTTTCAATTTTTCTTACTAAAGTAATGTTATTGGAAATATTTAGATTTTCTTTAGTTAAAATAAAGTCATTTGATTTAAGAACCCAACCGGTCTCATTTGATGAGATAAACTTACGCTCAAGAATACCTGACAAACAAAGTTTTTCTAAAGCTAAACGTGTAGTGTTTGAAGAAAACCCTATAAGTTCTGCTAATATTCTTGAAGAAGGAATCTTTTGTCCTATTTTAATTTTATTTTCAATAACATATTTTTTAATTAAATCGGTACAAATATCTCGTTTTGATGTCAATTTTCTCATCGCCGAAGTCGGTTTTCTCCAATCTCTAATCATTGTTCCTATGCATTGTTTGGATTCAACATAACCTTTGTCTTCAACATATCGGAAGGCGTTTTGCATTGTTCCGATGCTTATACCCAAATAATAAGCTAATTCTGTTTTTGAAGGCATAAGATCGGTTTCTTTAATTTTCCCTGCGGTAAAATCAGCCTTAATCCAATCAATAAGCCATTGAGATATCACAACAGCCTTTGGTTCAAAAACATTTTTCAAATCAGGAGGAGCTATTGAAATATCCTTAATATCGAGTTTTTTGAGACTTGATTTATCTAACAACAAAAAATTATTTGCATCCTTCATAATTAACCTACACACTTTCTAATTATATAGTTAATATAAAAAAACAGGCAATGATTTTTTGCTGAATTGTTCTAAAATATTTACAATTCTTAAAATGCGAGCCCAAGGCATAAGTATAAAAATTTATACTTATGAAACTTTGAATTATTCGCCGTTGAACGGGCTGTGGGCAAAAGTGTAGTTTTGCCCTTCAACCTCCGCTCGCAATCCGCTTTTGTCAAAATTGGACTTTTTCCGCATGCTCATTTCAAGATAAAATATTATTTTTTTAATATTTTGTCAAAAATTTCCGAAAACGGTACAATCGGAACCATTTTATATCCGCAGTCTTCAGATATCTCTCCGCCCATCATAAAAAGTTCCTCTTGCGGGTAACGTCTGCAAATTCCGGGGCGGTTTTTATGGATTTTACATAAATTGGTTTTCTCGTCCAGATTTGAACAAGAAAAAATTAAACCCGTTTCATCCTTGCCGATAATTGTCAGATAACCGTAAAACCTATGCAAAAGCTTTAATTTTTCAAATTCTTTTTCATCTTGAACCACATGATTGCTTGTTTTTACATAAATCTTTTTGCAACACTTGCCGCAACCCAGACAATTCCCGATGCGATAATACTTTTTTCTTAGGATTTTTGTGTAAATAAAACGTTTTATTTTTTTAAACACTTATCTCTGCTTCCGCTTTTTCGCATTGTGCGTATTTTGCCCTTGCTTTTGTAAACTCAAGATATTGAGGTGAAGATAATTTCATTATCCTCCAAAAATAAGGTTTTGCTTCAGAAAATCTGCCTTCAGTCAATAAATTGTTTCCTATTTCAAAACAACTTTTTATTATGCTGAGTTCAGGATTTAAGTATGATTCCAATTTTTCAATTATATCTTTGTATTTTTGTTTTTCTGCCGGATTTAATATCGAATAATTTTTAAATTCATCTATTGCTTCGTTAAATTCACTATTTGCAAGATGTGTATTTGCCAACGCAAGATGTTTAGGTATTAATTCAGGGTGTTCATTTAAATACGGTTTTATTTTTAAAAGTCGTCTGTTTGCTTTAGCATATTCTTCTTTATTATTTATTACATAGTTCATATACCTGTCATAATAACAATATGCATAATCAAATTTCTTCATAAGGTCATAAGAAATAGCCAAATTTGAATATATTTTGTCATAATTCGGCTCAATGTACATTGCGGTTTTCCAGTATTTAATTGCAAGATCAAGATTTTTATCTGCAAAAAATATACTTCCTAAATTTAAGTTGGTTTTTGATAAGTTAGGGTAATTCGCAAGTGATTTAAAATAGCATGCTGCTGCTTTTTTATCGTTATTTTCGCTCTGAAATTGTACGCCAAACGTCAGATATTGGTTAGCAACATTATAACAGTGAACCAGTTTTGTTTTTACTTTTAAATATTCCTGAGATGTTTTGTCCTCCGCATATTTAATATATTTTTCAAAGTATTTGATTGATTCAAATCTCATGTTTTTTTCATTGAATGCAATGGCAAGATTAAGCGAAGTATTTGCGTCTTCAGGTCTTGAGATTAGTGCAACAAGCCAAAGAGAAATAGCTTTTTCAATCTGTCCGTCTCTGTAATATAAATTACCCATATTTGAATAAGCTCTTGAATTTTTAGGATTAAGTTTAATTGCTTTACTCCAACTTTCAAGTGCTTCTTCATTTTGATGCAGCATATAATAACAATTCCCGATTTCCAAGTAAATCTCAGAGTCCGGACTTGTATTAACCGTTCCCAAAAGTATTTTTAAAGCTTCAGCATAATTTCCTTGGGCATATTGTTTTTGAGCATTAGACAAAACAGCTTCTTTATTGTTGTTAATATATCTTTTATTTTCTTCTTCCATAACTTTCTAATTCACTTATAACGATAAATCTTCTAATAACCTTTCGTTTATTGAAAGTTCTTCAATTGCTTCATCGGAAAGCGGATCGGAAACACCTTTGTTAAACAGACCGGAGATAATCTCCTCATGCGATAAATCTTCAGGGTCAGACATCACGAGATTGCTAAACTTTTTTATATCCTGCTCTTTTTCATATAAAGTTATTGCTTCGTTTGAAATAGCTGTTTCATCAATCAAAAGGTTTTTGTCAATATCCTTATAAGGATTTTTTATAGGATTTGTTACAATACCGTTAACTCCAAGTTGACCCTCTAGTTGGGCATTATTCAGCTCATCATTAACATTAACTCCGTTTACCATACTTCCCCAAATTTTAGCTGCTTTATTATAGCAACATTATACACACTTTTTTATAATATTGTTATCAGCCCTTGGGTTTAAATTTGTAGACCAATGGGTTAATTTTCATAGTGAAATGGGAAATGAGCATAGAGCTTGCGGAAAAATTAAAATTTTTCTCGCAATCTCCGTTGTCCGGCTTAATCCCATACCGCCGGCTATCCCGCAGCCGGTATGGGATTAGCACTTCTTAGGTCGGATTTGAAAAATTGCGAAAAATTGTCATTTTTCGAATTTTTCCGCATCCTCATACGGAAAAAGTCCAATTTTGATAAAAGCGGATTGCGAGCGGAGGCTGAAGGGCAAAACCACGCTTTTGCCCGAAATGCCGTTTAACGCGAGCAACCAAGGAGACTTTTCCGTATGCGACCTTAGAAGTGTGAAAACCTTGCCGGCTGCGGGATAGCGAATTTTCGCCGGAGGGCGAAAGGGCAAAACGACGCTTTTGCCCGTAGC
>JAQVKX010000141.1 GCA_028694425.1 Candidatus Gastranaerophilales bacterium | reverse complement strand
GGCTGTCCGAAAAAAATTGTACTTTTGCCCATAGCTGAATTTTTGGTTATAGATTAATTCTGCTATATACGAAAAATCCCTCAATTATTGAGGGATTTTTTATCGGACACTAATAATTAAAAAATTAAATTAGGATTTAACCATAGTATCTAAAGGGTGACAAAGTGCCGAAAATTAGATATTTCAATCATAATAGCCAGTTTAAACTAGAGCCATATAAAATGATTTATCTCAATCAAAATGGGACTTGGCAAACAGTTCTCCCATGTGGACTTGTTTTTGGATAAATCTATTTTTCCACAAACAGATAAGTTCTGATGGGACTAAAACAATTCAAATATTTACGAAAAATAAACCAACACTATAAAATACCTGTGGTTCCCGCAAACATCTCTAGATATTTGTGCCAAGCATAAATTTATTTAATCGGTTTCAATAGGTCGCTTAAACGGTATGCTGATTATTTTAACTTAAATCGAATCATCAAGGGAAAATGATCCGAAGCATCACCCATTTCTGTTAAAACACGACTCTCTATTTCTTCTATAAAATTTTTGTTATAAAAAATATAATCAATGCGTTCGGTAGGATTAATTGAACTAAAAGTATCTGAGTAGGGGATATCAAAATTCGCAATTCCAATATTCGGACTGTTAATTATAGGTGCAATACTGGCATCCTGGAATCTAATGTCACTATTAAAGTCGCCGACCAAAAATGTTGGATACCTGTCTTTATAAGAATTATATATGTCCAAAACCTCTTTGGTTTGTTTTACCCTAGTAGGTTTATCAAAAGCCTCTAAGTGAACGTTTATCACAATAACCGTTTTATCTTTAATTTGTATTTCCACTATTTGTGCCAATCGGTCTAAATAAAAGGAAGTCCAATAAAAAGGAGCATCATCAACGGTGTCTAAAACTTGACGTTTTTGAAATTTAACAGGAAAATGACTTAAAATCGATTGCCCGGAATAAACTCGCCCAAATTGCATACTTATTGGGTAGTAAGGAAATGGCAGGTAACGTTTATCCCAGTTTACAGCCTGTGCCACAAACGGATAGCCCAATTCAGCAATTTCTAATTGTTGATTGATGTCAAAAGAGCGTGCCGAAGCATAATCGATTTCCTGAAAAGCTAAAATATCGATATTTAAAGACTTCAAAACAGCTTTAACTTTTGCTAGGTTATCATCAAAAAGCGATTTGGGTTTGGCAATTGGTAAATTATTGGTCATCCCGCTTAAATACCCGATATTATAGGTCATTAAGCTAAAAACAGAATCACTTTTAACCGAATTTTCAATCTTTGTTTGAATAATTTCATTGTATTCTTTTACAGGATACACTCTTGAAGATGCCCAAAAAAAGAAGCTAGCAAATCCAACGAACAGTACTAAAACTACTCTGATTAAAATTTTATAGAAACGATTCATATAATATGTTTGAAAATTTATTAAGTATGGTTTTTTAACAAATACGCAATTCTCCGTAGGTTTTTTAAAGAAATTGATTCAGGTTGATCAAAATCTATCAGAAAAATCCAATTTACCCATCGAATTAATAAAGATATGTTTTATTATTGTAAACATATAGTACGAAATTAATCAATTAGAATCATTGTTGTCCGATAAAAATTCATAAAAAATGATTTATCTCTATCAAAAGCGGGACATTACAAACAGTTCGCCCATAAATTGGTTGAATATTTGGGTAGTAACACCCTGTTCTTTTTCAGTCGAAAAACAAAAATATTCTTTACCCATTTTGTTTCTATTCCCTTTGTTTTGTACCAAATTAATAAAAAACTTATTTTTATGTTTTAATAAGATGTATTTCAGTACCTTAATAAATTATTTATCGGTTTTAACATTAAATTAATTTTGCCAACGAGCTGGTAGAAGATCTTAAAAATTCTGCCTTTTTATTTTATATTTGTAAAAACGCTGCCAATGATTCTTAAAAGATATATAGAGGAACACACCAACACTAATTTTGATGTAATTATTATAGGTGGCGGTATTACAGGCGCTGCCGTAGCATACACCGCAGCCGGAAGAGGTCTTTCTGTGGCACTTTTCGAAAAAAAGGATTATGGTGGCGCAACTTCGGCAGCTACATCAAAACTTATCCACGGCGGACTAAGATATTTGGCAAATATGGAATTTAAACTTGTTAGGGAATCGTTGCATGAAAGAAGAATTTTGGGAAATATCGCACCGAATTTTGTGTATCCTTTGCCCTTTTTATTCCCAAATTACAAACGCTGGAAAGGAAATATGTGGAAAATGGCTGCTGGAATGTTTTTATATGATGCGCTGTCTTACGACAAAAAATATACTTGGGATAAAAGTAAACAATTGCCAAACCATAAAACCATCTCCTTCAAAAAAACAATTGAACAAGAGCCCAATTTGATTAAAAAAGATTTAAGAAATGCTACTGTGTTTTATGATTACCAAAGCATTTTTCCTGAAAGATTGACACTTTCCTTTATTAAATCGGCTGCTGAATACGGTGCTAAAGTATCAAACTATGCAATTGTAGAAGCTTTTGTTTATGATGATGAAAATAAAATTTCGGGCGTAAAGGTAAAAGACCTTATTTTAAATAAAACCAAAACTGTAAAAGGAGGTCTCATAATTAATTGCGGCGGAACTTGGGCCGATAAAATTTTAAATATGGCTTTAAAAAGCAAAAATTTGAACCATAAAGTAAGACGCTCTGAAGGCGTCCACATCATCACAAAAAAAATATCGGGCAACAATGTTGTTTCATTGAAAAAAAAGGATGGAGGCCACATGATGATTATGCCTTGGAGAAACCATTCTCTAATAGGAACAACAGATAAAGAATACGAAGGAGACCCTGATGATTATGAAGTTTCCAAAGAAAGCCTCATGGAAGTTATACAGGCAGTTAACGAGAATTTTGAAAAAAAATTATCCTATTCAGACATAAAACATGCGTATGGCGGACTTCGACCTTTGGTTGACGACCAAACAAAAGGCTCCTATCAATCTTCAAGAAAATATGAGGTTTACGACAATGCCTTAGAGGGAATCCAAGGAATAATCACCATTGAAGGCGGAAAATACACTACAAGCAGAGGGCTTGCAACGGAAGTTATAAACCTTGTTTCAAAAAAACTTAACAAAACGCTTTCAGAAACTGTTTCCGACAACCTATATCTTTCTGGCTGTGAAATTCGTGATATGAAACAATTCATGATAAAACAACATATCAATTATTCCGATTTCAGCAAAGAAACCGTTGAGTATGTCAGCAGAAATTATGGCACCGAAAGTAAAATCGTTTTCCATATTGCCAGAGACAACCCTGAATATGCTGAAGTTATCAGCCATGACGGCGAAATTCTTGCCGAGGTTGTTTATGCAATAAATTATGAATGCGCAAAAACCCTGAAAGATATCATGCTCAGGAGAACAGGAACCGGAACTCTTGGAAATCCTGGCAAAGAAGTTTTTGATAAAATAATTAAGGTAGCCGCCGAATTGCTTGATTGGGACGAAAAAAAAATCCAAAAAGAATACAACTCAATGCTCAAAGTTTATGAATTGCCGAAGTAAAATGCCATGGGAAATTTTAACACAGTTACCAGCAAATTTATTGGTCCAAAACAATCATAAAATACACAAACAGCATCAACATCAACAAAAATCAATAGCAGAAAATGGATAAAACATACCGACAAATTCTCAAATGGGGCGATAAACGCGAGCAAGCCATTACACCGATGATGATTGAAGTGCTAAAAGAAAAATTAGGGGTAACCGACACTGATTTTGAAACAAAATATCTAAGTGGACAACAAGAAATTAAACTCGAAAAAAAATCAGCCCTAAAACAAGAACAAATAGATTTTATTAAAAATATTGTTGGAGAAGAAAACATATTAACCGACGATTTTTCCCGCGCCAATTTTTCTTACGGTAAATTTTATGCCGAACTGTTAAAATTGCGCTTAAATGAAATCCCCAATCCGCCCGACATCGTAGTTTCGCCTAAAAATGATGACGACATCATAAAAATAGTGGCTTTTTGCAACAGCCATAAAATTCCAATCACACCCGTAGGCGGTCAATCTTCGGTTACAGGCGCATTGCAAACCCCAAGTGGCGGAATTGCGCTCGACCTCACAAAACACCTGAATAAGGTGCTTAAAATTAACGAGCTAAATAAAAGCGTTACCGTCCAAGCAGGAATATACGGACCGGCATTTGAAGAGGAATTAAATAAAAAAGGATATACTTGCGGACATTTTCCGCAATCTTTTGAATTTTCTACCGTTGGCGGTTGGCTTGCGGCAAAAGGAGCGGGACAAGCATCAACCGGATACGGAAAAATTGACGATATGGTTCTTTCCATAAAAGCAGTTACGCCAGCAGGAATTATTGAAACGAAAGAATTCCCCAAAACGGCTCAAGGCTGGGATATTTTTCCGCTTTTTATAGGTTCCGAGGGCACTTTGGGCATCATTACCGAGGTTACTATGAAAGTCCACAACTTCATGCCCGAGAATACTTCTTATGCCTCCTTTATTTTTAAATCTTTTGAAGACGCCACAACGGCCATGCGAACGATCATTCAAAGCGAATGCGGATTGCCTCATTTATTTCGAGTTTCAGACCCTTCAGAAAGTGACATCGCCTTTAAAACAAAGGGTTTCGACAATACTTTTCAAGATAAGATTTTGAAAATGTTTGGCTACTTACCAGGAAAAAGATGCTTGATGTTTGTTGCTGTTGAAGGTCAAGAAGAATACACCAAACTTGTTGTGAAAAACAGCAAAAAAATAGCTAAAAAATATGGAGCGATGTCAATTGGACAAGGCCCCGTAAAAAAATGGCTAGAACAAAGATATTCAAGTGCCTATTTGAGAGAGCCCTTAATGGATGCCAGAATTATGACGGACACTTTGGAAACTTCCGTGACTTGGGAAAATATGTTAAAAGTATGGGATTCGGCTCATAAATACGTGAATTTGCGACCAAAAACCGTTCTTATGATTCACATTTCACACGTTTATGAAAATGGAGCAAACCTGTATTTTACTTTTTTAAGTCCCATGAAAAAAGGAGCAGAAAAAGACGATTTTACTCAGTTCCACAAAGGATTGGTTGAGACAATTATGGAAAACGGAGGTTCCTTGTCACACCATCATGGCATTGGAAGGGTTTTAGCTCCTTGGATGGAAAAACAGTTAGGCAAAACTTCAATGCAGGCAATGCAAGCGATAAAAAATCATTTCGACCCAAATAATATTATGAATCCTGGCGGAACATTGGGGCTTAAATAAAAAGTATTTATAAAATGACAGTATCCGAAGAATTAATTTTATCCATAGATATAGGAACACAATCAGTGAGGGCCGTATTAATAGATTTAAACGGAAATATTCTTGAAATAATTAAAACCCAAATTGAGCCTTATTTTTCCGTAAAACCAGGTTGGGCAGAGCAACAGCCCGAATATTTTAGGGATAAGATGTTTGAAACTTTAAAAAAGCTTTTTAAAGAAACGAAATTTGAAAAAGAAAGAATAAAAGCCGTTGCCGTAACAACCCAAAGAGGCACTATGGTTAACTTGGACAAAAATGGAAAT
>JAQVKX010000140.1 GCA_028694425.1 Candidatus Gastranaerophilales bacterium | reverse complement strand
GGTTAAAAAACATATACCAGTTGCCCCTCCATTTTGACTTGACATTTAGTCAACTCAAAACGGAGTCCTTCCCTCACCCTGTTTTCTGATTTTCGCGATTTCCCGCTCAAATCGAAAACAGACCTCTCCCCCAAAGGGCGAGGTGAAAAGCGTGTTAAATTCCTGCTTGCGGCTACATTGAATTTCACCTGAGTTGTTACAGAGCGAATTCCATGTCATTGCGAAGAGGGGAAAAGCCAAGTTTGACGTTGTATTTTAGATATTGAGCCCCGACGCGGCAATCCAAAAGTAGGTCGGGCATACTTGCCCGACAGCAAAAAGTAAAAAGCAAAAAGCAAAAGGTATTGAACTACTTTTAGCTTTTTGCCTTTTGCACTTAGCTCCTTGGATTGCTTCGTCGCTCGGCTAAGCCTCGCTTCTTGCAATGACATGAAAGACGTTTTGACTTTGCTTAGCGAAAAAGTTCGACTAAAATAAATTATATACTGTTTATATCATATAAAAGTATTAATTTTTTCAAAAAAGCTAAAATAGAGATTAATAATAGCCGAAAGAATTATCAGTAATACATTTTTTGAGAAAATTATGGCACAAACAGTTTTAATAAATGATTTTGTTATTTCAGATAAAAATAATAAATCAACAAATTTAGTTGAATCTATAAAAAAATATATTTCAGAGCACGATTGTCCTGTTTTATCAATGGATATTTCTAATCTGAATATACTTGAAGCAAGCAAGGTAACTATTTTATGTTCGACTTATCACTGGTCTAAATATCCTAACGGTGAAATAAATTGGAAAATAAATTCCAATGAAGTCAGAGAACTCGTAAATCCGCTTAATTTAGGGAATATAAAAATGATTACTGTTTGAGTTTACAGGAAAAAGGAACTTTTTTCGTAAACTCAATTAACTAAAGCAAGTTAGGTGTTGCATTTAATACAGAAATCCGGAGTGGTTTTTTGTTACAAATTGTGAAAAATTGCTTAAAAATTAGCATTATTTTTTTTCAGGGCACTTAAAAATAATATGGATTAAGATTAGAATGTTAAGATTTAATCTACAACATATTGACAATAGGAATTTTAGGTGTTATTATGATAAGCAAAGTATTATCGATTAAGGAAAATATAAATGATTACCTTAAATTATACAGTTATCCGACGTAACAGATTAAGACTATCAAAGGCTTAATCCGTTTTTTAACGTTTTTTAATTTTATAAAAAAAAGCCTTTTGATAGTTTAGCAAAAGGCTTTTTTTGTATGTTCTTATGCAAAAAACAAAGGAGAATAACATGTCAAAACAAATTCGAAGAAATACATTAAAAACAGAACAAAAAAATTGGATGAACAGAATCTGGGGATTATAATCCCTAAAACTTAGAAAGGAAAAGAATGCCAGTCTCACTGAATACAGTAATATCAGCTTTTGATACCCCATCATCATTAACGCCGTTTGTTGTTAAAGATATATTTGACGTAACAGGCAGAACCGTGATGGCACAAAACGAAGGCGGGAAACATGAAGCAAGAGAAAAATTCATAGAAGAAGCCGGAACAAGCCTTTTTTGGATATGCGGCATACCCGGAGTAATATGGCTGGCAAATAAATTATATAAACATAAAATCGATCCCAAAATTCATTTTAAAAGGATTAACACCGAAGGAATTCAAAGTTACTATGCCGATGAATTAATAAAAACAGCTGAAGAAGGTAAACCGCACAGGTTTTCTGCTCAAGATTTAGAAGGAATACAATTAGGCGGCAAAAAACTTGGAAAGATTAAAGATAAACTTAAAAAAGCAGGGTTTAAACCCAACGAAACCAAAGGTTTCTACGGAAAATATCATAAAGGAGTCACCGCTGCAGCTGTACTTATTAATTTAGCGATTTTAAGCGTTGCCATACCTCAATTAAACCTTTACTTATCAAGAAAAATTATTTCAAAAGAAGCCAACGGTAAAAACGGCGGTATAAATAAGACCCCGTATGATACTCTTTTATTTGGGAACAATAAACCAAAAAGCATGAACCATTTTTTAGGCAAAGTAAATTCTGACCAAAACAAAGAGCAATCAAACGGTAAAAAACCTTCATTTGGCTCCATAAAGGATTTATTTAAATTCAAAGAAATGATTGATTTTGCATCAAAGGCGGAAGTTGTTCAATTAGAACCTGTAAGCGGCATGCTTTTGCTTGATTGGGGTATCTCAGGCAACAGAGTGATAATTACCCCGAGAAATACCAATGAAAGAGTTGAAAATATTGTAAAAGAAGGCGGAATTATATTCTTCTTTTATTATGCTGCGGAAGTAATAAAGAACGGTCTGGCAAAGCTTGCAAATAAAGTATTTAATGTTCCGATTGATTTAGATTATAAAGTAATAAATAATCCTGAGTTTTTAGCTAAATTAAGAGCCCCGCATAATCAGGAAGAACTTTTAAGTTTTGCACCGATAGAAGATCCGGAAGCTGAAATCCCAAAACATTTGTCAAAAGATAAAAGAGAAGCATTAATAGCACAAAGACACAGTGCAAATGAAGTAAGTGTTATAAAAATGATAGATAAAGAACTTGCAAAAACTTCAAAAGGAACTCCAAAAGAAGAAGTATTCAAAAACTTCACTCTTAGAATGGCTCAAAGGGAAGGACTTATCGCTGTTGAATATGATGATGAGTTAGGAAAATGGATTAGACACTCCAAAAAATACATAGAAACAGAAAAAGTGATTGTGCTGAATGATAACTTGAGAACCTTCTATGAAAAAGCACTTGCAAAAATCGGCAAAGCTGATTTGGCCGCAAACATAGAAAGAATTATCTCAAAAACCAAAAGAATGAAAATCGCAGCCATATTTGCAAATATGGCTATATGCTGCACTTCGGTGAGCTACATAATCCCTAAAATTCAATATATGATAAGAGAACACAGAACACAAACCAAAGAAGCACCCGGAATTAAGCATTATCAGGAAAAAGCCGCAAAAAATGAATTGAAAGTGTAATGGTTTTTATAGAAAATCAGATTACTTTTTTATCCACAATCGGAGCGATTTTTTTGATATCATGATAAAGTTTGTCGTACTGTGCAGGATATAAAGATTGTGCACCATCGCATATTGCATTGTCAGGGTCATAGTGGACTTCAATAATAAGCCCGTCACAGCCTGCTGCAACTGATGCTCTGGACATCGGTGCAACTTTGTCACGAAGCCCTGTTCCATGGCTTGGGTCAATCAAAATCGGTAAATGGCTCACTTTTTTTATTACAGGAATTGCACTCAGGTCAAGTGTGTTGCGTGTAACCCTTTCAAAAGTTCGAATTCCACGCTCACATAACATTACCTCTTTGTTTCCGCCGGAAAGCACATACTCGGCAGACATCAATAACTCCTCAAACGTTGCAGCCAAGCCTCTTTTTATCATAATAGGTTTCCTTATCTGTCCGAGTTCTTTAAGCAAGTTAAAATTCTGCATATTCCTCGCCCCAACCTGAAAAATATCAACATGTTTTTCAAATAAAGGGATTTGAGAAATCTCCATAATTTCAGATGTTACAGCCATTTTATGCTTATCCGCAACGGCTCTGATAATCTCCAAACCTTCTTCTCCAAGCCCTTGAAAAGCGTAAGGCGAAGTTCTGGGCTTAAACGCACCGCCTCTTAAAATCTTGACATTTGATTTTTTAAGTGCAATGGCTGTTTTATCCATTTGTTCGTAACTTTCAACCGTGCAAGGACCTGCAATAAGTCCTAAATGTTCTCCGCCAAACTTAACACCGTTAACCGTTATCACCGTATCTTGCGGCTGAAATACTCTGCTTGCAAGTTTATAGCTTGAAGTTATCCGAATAACTTCTTTTACACCGTCTAAAAGTTCTATTTCTCTGGGGTCAATGACCTTGCCGCCCACGGCACCGATTACGGTTTGAATTTCACCGTAAATAGGATGTGCATCAAACCCTTTTCTTTCGACAAAAAGTTTTACGTTATCAATTTCTTTTTTACTCGCCCCCGGGGTCATTATAATAAGCATTTTTATTCCTCCTCTGATAATTATACCGATTTACAATCAAAGTAATGCTTACAGCGTGAAAGTAAGGTGGGCATACTTGCCCACCGACAAAAATTATAATAATTTGATTGCAAATCAATATTACTTAATTATATGAAGGAATACTTTTAAGGGCAAAAATGTAACAAAGCGAAAGATGAAAATTAAGCAGTTTTATTGGATTTATACTGAGCACGTTGTGCCAGTACAAAATAAATATGGGCAAGAACTGTCAGCAAAGATATTCCGGCAATAATGCCATGATTTTTTCTTAAAAATTTATTTTTTGTAATTCCGCTGTAAGCTGCCAGACCAACACCCGCCGTGGCAATATACCCGGTGCTTTGGGAATTGATTATTGAACGTTTTTTGTGATTATTTATATTTGTGGGGTTTACTTTTGGCATAAGGAACCTCCTTTTTTTAAAGGGAAAAGGGGGCTAGCTAAAAAGCTGAAAACTGAAAAGTTTTTTAGTATTTTACTCCACGCCTCTACGCATCTACGCATCTTGTCTTCTTTTCCGTTTTACTGTTTCCCTTTCCACATTTCACCTAAATCACTTTTTTCTCTATAATCGGAGCGATTTTTTTAATGTCATGGTAAAGTTTATCATATTGCTCAGGGAACAGAGATTGTGCACCATCGCATATGGCGTTGTCAGGGTCATGGTGTACTTCAATAATAAGCCCGTCACATCCGGCTGCAACAGAAGCTCTGGACATCGGTGCAACTTTGTCACGAAGCCCTGTTCCGTGGCTTGGGTCAATCAGAATCGGTAAATGGCTTGCTTTTTTAATAACAGGAATTGCACTTAAATCAAGCGTGTTGCGTGTAACCCTTTCGAACGTTCTAATTCCTCTTTCGCAAAGCATTACTTCACGGTTTCCTCCGGATAAAACATACTCGGCAGACATTAACCACTCTTCAAACGTTGCTGCTAAACCGCGTTTTATCATAACAGGTTTTCTTATCTGTCCGAGTTCTTTAAGCAGGTTAAAATTCTGCATATTTCTAGCACCGACTTGGAAAATATCAACATATTTTTCAAACATAGGGATTTGAGAAATCTCCATAATTTCAGAGGTTACAGCCATTTTGTATTTATCCGCAACAGCTCTGATAATCTCCAGACCTTCTTCTCCAAGTCCCTGAAAAGCGTAAGGTGAAGTTCTGGGTTTAAACGCACCGCCTCTTAAAATTCTGACATTCGATTTTTTAAGTGCCACAGCTGTTTTATCCATTTGTTCATAACTTTCAACCGTGCAAGGACCTGCGATAAGCCCTAAATTATCTCCGCCAAACTTAACACCATTAACCGTTATAACTGTGTCTTGAGGTTGAAACACTCTGCTGGCAAGTTTATAACTTGAGGTTATCCTGATAACCTCGCTTACTCCCTCTAAAAGTTCAATATCTCTGGGGTCAATGATTTTACCGCCGACGGCACCGATTACGGTATGCAGTTCACCGATTGAAATATGTGCATCAAACCCTTTTTTTTCGATAAATAATTTTACTTTATCGATTTGTTCTTTACTTGCACCTTGGCTCATTATTATAAGCATTTTTTTATCTTCATACAAAAC
>JAQVKX010000008.1 GCA_028694425.1 Candidatus Gastranaerophilales bacterium | reverse complement strand
GAATATGTAACAATATATTCATATTCCTTGATTTTAAAGGAAATAAGTTTTATTATCATACTGTAGATAGATTAATTTACGACAGGTTTAATAAAAATAGTTTGAATCTATTATTTCTTCATTAAGTCTTAAAACAAACCAACCGTCATGAATACAGCCGTCTATTTCTAGAATATAAGGTTTTCCATATGACATAGAATTACTAATAATAAAATCTCCTTTTTGCACAAATCGAGATTTTTTGGCACCTTCAGGTGTTATTTTTTGAGTTGTTTGTGTAACGTATTTCCCCGAGCAATCTCCGATTTTTATCCAATTAACTCCGTTTTCAGCCGTTGTAATAAAATTTTTGATAGGTCTAGGAGAACTGCCACGCTCTACAACGCAAACATCGTTTAAAGTTTTTTCTTCCCATTTTACAGGAGTTTTAGTCTGCATCAATTACCGCCTTTTGATATTTACTTTTCATTTTTTTATACTGATATGCAATATTTGGCATGTGTTTTTCAACAAAACTTCTTTCCTTAACTTCGTACCATTTTATAGGTTTAATTGACGAAAGCATTCCCTTATATTCATCTTCAAAAGTAACCTCCATAGTATTTTGCGGACCAAAATATTCTATGCCGTATTTTCTACAATTATTAATTGTTTTATAGTTCATCAATATGCAGTTATCTAATTCCCTAGCCAATCCTGATATATAAATATCTAGCCTGTGAATAATTTCTTCACCTTTATTTCGTGTATCAGTCTGCAAAATTCCTTTAGTCTCTTTATGATGGATGTTTTCACTGACATAGTTATTGTATTCAGTAATTATTCTTTTTACGCTTGCAACTTGATTAAAATACATTGATACAAAATGGAAAAAATTCGGATCATTATTGATGCTAAAATCTATTCTTGATATATCAAAATCAAGAAAATGTTCAACGTGAAATATTGATGCCGTAGCTTTTCTCATTTCGGTAGTTGCCCCAGTCATAAAATCATTTTTTATTTTATTAAGCTCTGCAATTTGTTTTTCAGAAACATTAACCTTTAGGTCGGCAAGTATTTGAAACTGAGACATAAGAACCTGCGTTAAGCACTTTAAACTGTTTATGTTTTTGTTATTTTCTTTTATATTTTCACTTCTTCTATTGAGCCAGTATGCAGATAAAGCACCAAATCCGGCACCAAAAACAGCCGTCCAAAATCCATTCCAATCGGAATTCTGAACTGCTTTAATATTTATAAACATTTGAGGAATATCAATCGGCACTTTTTGCCTCCTGTTTTTTGCGTTTTCTTTTATCTTTTTTTAGTTGTTCTTGCTCTTCTTTGTATTTTCTTATCCATTCTAAATATTCAGATTTAAAAACGAACATTGGATTTTTTATTATCCCAAAACCTTTAACTTCTAATCGTAAAGCATCATTGTTCAAGTCTATTCTAAAAGAACCATCATATATATTTGAGTTTTTATCCAAACATTCGTCCAGCATTTCTAACTCGCCATATTCTAAATTATTATATAAAGCAATTACTTTCTGTTTTTCTTTTTCTTTGTTTTGTTTTTCGAGGTCTAGTTGTTTTTCTCTTGATTTATTATCAATATGGTTTTTATATTTATTATCACTAAAGCCAGCGATGGCTAAAACAATTAATACTCCACCCCAAAATACTGTATTTTTAGATTTGTCAACAAAAAAACCCCATACTAAAACAAATATCCCCATCAGCAAAAAGTATAATGGCTTATTGAATATATTTAATAATTTTAAAATGATTTGTTCCAAAATTACACTAACTCCTTAATTCTTGCTAAAATTTCGGCACTTTCTTCATCAAGCGACTGCATTTCTGCAATAATTTCTTCAGGTGTACGATAAACTACCTCATCATTTTTATTTGGGTTTTTAACAGATAAATCCAAATTATCATTATCAATCATATCAATATCAACCGTCCAAGAATTTTCTGTTTCTTTAAACGTTTCAACACACTCCAAGAAATCAACCAAATCATCTTCATTAAGAGGATTTGTTTTACCCAAATTCCTATCTAAATTGAGTTGATAATACCAAATCTTTTTAGTGGGTTCACCCTTTTTAAAGAACAATACGACTGTTTTAACTCCTGCTGTAAATACTTTACCAGGTAAATCAAGCACCGCATATAAGTTACAACTTTCAAGTAGCTCTTTTCTTACTGCCGCCGCATCACCGTTTGATAAAAACGTGTTTTTAATAATAATCCCTGCACCACCGCCAGCTTTTAAGCTTTTTATAAAATGCTGTAAAAATAGGTACGCAGTTTCGCTTGTTTTAATAGGAAAATTCTGCTGGATCTCAGCTCTTTCACTACCGCCAAAAGGTGGGTTTGCAATAACAACATCAAATCTGTCTTTATCCTGAATAGACATAATATTTTCGCTTAATGTATTTGTGTGGATTATGTTAGGAGCTTCAATGCCGTGCAAAATCATATTCATAATTGAAATTACATAAGGTAGCGGTTTCTTTTCCTTCCCAAACAAAGTTTGTTTTTGAAGCGTTTCCATTTCATCAACAGTTAAATCTTTCTTTGAGTTTTTTAGATAATCAAAAGCTTCAACCAAGAACCCAGCCGAACCGACAGCTCCATCATAAATTTTGTTGCCCAGTTTTGGTTTAACTGTTTTTATAATTGTTTTAATAAGCGGTCTAGGCGTGTAATATTCTCCGCCGTTTCTGCCTGTGTTACCCATATTTTGAATTTTATCTTCATAAAGACATGATAGTTCGTGCTTTTCCTCTGAAGTTTGAAAACGCATTTCTTGAATTACGTTTATAATATCTCTTATGCAGTATCCACTTTGAATTCTATTTTTAATTTCGCCGAAAATTTCGCCGATTTTGTATTCTAGCGTATCAGGACTTTCAGCAGTCTTTTTAAATTTCTTTAGGTATGGAAACAATTTAAGGTCAACAAACTCTTTTAAATCATCCCCTGTTTTGGCTCTATGGTGATCTAGCTTGCCGTCTTCTGTTGTAGGATAAGCCCATTCACTCCAAGAAAATTCTTTATCAATAATTGGCGTGTATGTTTTTCCATCAAGAACAGCATTCATTGATTTTGTTTGTTCCAAGTCGTCCAAATATTTCAGGAATAGCAACCAAGATGTTTGCTCAACGTAATCAAGCTCAGTAGAAACCCCTGAGTCCTTGCGTAATTTATCGTCTATATTTTTAAAACATTGTTCAAACATAACCGTTCCTTTTTATACCACTAGCCTTCTTATGTTTGAATTATAGCACAATAACAATTCTTTCAGTTCTAATGCTAATTAATTTTAACACTTTAAAATTACGACTTGATTCAAAAGTTCCTCTAAAAATTTCGTGGTATTATCATTTTTTCTATTAATTTTTGCAACAAATTTTGAGAAAAATAATACATAGAATACCAAATATAGGCACAATAGGTGTATAATGCATTAATAATTATTACTTGGAAGAAAGGGGTTTTAAATGGAAATAAAAATAAGGGATTTAATTGATGTTAATGGCTCAAAAGCTTTTGTTTTTGATGAATATTTAGTAAAATATCTAAATTTAAAAGACGATTCTAAATTAGAAATGAAAATAATTAATCAAAAACTTCTTTTTGTTAAAGTTGCTGACAAAGCAGCAAAAGAAAAGCCAAAAGTAAAAAAGAAAGCAAATAAAGAAAAAACTTCGAATAATCAAAAAAAGGCAACAAATCACAAAGCTCCTTCAAATTACAAACGAGGTCCTGGAATTAAACAATTATTCAAAGATGGTAAATTATCAATTGGTGATGAAATCGTATATTTCCAACCTGTTGAAGAAGGAAAGGCTGAAATTAAAAATATAGCACTTCATGCAACTATTGAGCTTAATGCAAACGGTAAAAGAAATTATATAAGAAGCAAAGATGATAAAAAATTGTATTCTCCATCAAGCTTAAGAAGAAAGTTAATTGGTGATTTTAAAGTTGAAAAAGCTAAACCAGAGTGGGGACATACAATCAGATATGAATGGCGAATGCTTAAAAATAATAAAAGATTATCTGAACTGTAATCAAATTCAATAACTACGCAAACGACAGGCCATAAGCCTGCCATTTGAACCGTATAAAAATACGGCGAGTATGTCTTTTCATTATTTTACTGATACATATTTTTGATTTTTGCTTGTTGGTTTGTCAGGAATTGTTTGTTTCAATAGACCCTGTTCTAATAAAGGATTTATATGATTAGCCCTGAATTTATCAGTTTTTTTATACCCTCTATAATCCATAATTTCTTTCAATGATTTTGGAGTTTTACAAAAATCTAAGATTAATTCATCTTGTCCCCTATCTTGTCCCCTATCTTGTCCCCTATCTTGTCCCCTATCTTGTCCCCTATCTTGCTCTTTTAGCTTATCTGCACTGTATTTTAATGTAGTTACAAATAACGTTTCATCAATAAAGTCAGGGTCATTGCCAAAATATTCTTTTGAATATTTCATTATATTTCTTATACCGGAACCGAGTTCTTCTGCGTAGCCAATTTCTTTAAAAACCTTTGCAATTGTTGGATTTTTTGTGTAAGGTCTGAAATCATCAGGCTTGATATTTCCACAAACAAAAGGTTTATTGCCATTTTCAATAACAATTTTATCTTTTTCTATAATAAATCTTGCAAAATCATGTGCCATAAATTCCCTATGCATCAATGAATTAACAGCTAATTCACTAAAAATAGCATTTCTAATATCAATTCTTACACCTTTTTCATCTTCTTTAAAAGGTGATGGCAAATGTTTTTCCACAAACGCCATAATCCTATCATAACTGTCGATAAGATTTGTTTGCACAGTGTCTCTATCATCATATCTGTCAACATTTTGCGTTCTTAGAATCAAATCTGTTCTATAGTGCGGCAATATATTTTGGATAAGCAAATCTTTTCCAAACAACAAAACACAAGCTAAAGTAAAACCTTCCTTCTTGCTTGAATAATCTTTAAGATACAAAGATGCACTTTTTAATAACTCCAAGTTATCCATTTGAGCCCAAGAATGATTTTTATTTCTTAAGACTGCCATCTTTCTAACTTTTTCAATAACAGACTGATTCAAATCATCCATTGTTATGTATGGAAAAATTTGATTTTCAGAATATGTTGAACTTTTTCTTGCAAAAAGTCCTGCAATTAGATTTTGATTGTTAGAAATATTGTAATCGCCTTCATGGTTCCTCAAATAGATTTTGTTATCGCATTTGTAAACTTGAGAGCCCTCAGGCACATTTATGTACAAAATTGTTTTGCCGTCAATTTCATAATCTTCAATGTTTAAATAGACAGTTGGATTAATTTTTTGTGGATTGTTTATTTCGCTTGTGAAATTCTTTTTGAAAGTTTCAATATTTTTAGCATTTATTCCAGCAATATTTCTATCATCATCCACACCTAGAATGATTTCGCCGCCTTTTGTATTCAAAAATGAGCAAACTGTTTCATAAACGCTAAGCGGCAAACCACCTTGAGCTTTTTTAAACTCAACGTTTACTTTTTCACCTTTTTCTATTAATTTTTTAATCCGTTCTTGCATGATTTTTCCGCTTTCTTATTGAATTATAACATAAATTATCTAGGTGTTAATTACAAATGAAACCAAAAGTTTCTACGATTAATTCTGTTGAACTCTTCAAGCATTTATTAATATTTATATATAAAAGGCTCAAAAAGTTTCTCTGTGTTCATCGTGTAATCAGCAGTTTTATTGCAGTAATAACTTGATTTACATTATATTACCAATTTTATTACTTTGAAAGTTTAATCATAGAAAGACTCTTAGACACTTTTCACCCAAAAAGTAATAAAGTAATACAAAAATTTAATTGGTATATAATAAATTATGAACTTGTGCAAAAAATGCACATCTTCAATCAGAACGGTTTTACTGGGTTTGAGGCATACAAAATTGTCACCAAATTGTCACCAAAGGTTCCAAAAATCACATAAATTTGTGTGATTTCATGTGATATTATATTACGGTTATATAACCCAGTATTGTTGAGTTTTAGGCAATTATGTGAAATTGAAATTTTTTGCTCAAAATGCTATTTTTGAGCCTCATAACCCGAAGGTCGTTGGTTCAAATCCAGCTCCCGCAACCAATTTTAGGACATTACCAAAAAGCCATGGGTAACTGGTGGGTAATGTCCTTTTTTAATGCCGAAAATATGAGAGTTAAACTATAATTTAACTTGATATTAATTTGCGTATTAAACAATTCAATTTTATGTTATTATTTTTAATATCTGTATTAACTGGGAGATGTTTGTAAAATGCCTTTTTTAGACTCACTTGTCGCCTCTTTTTGTGTAAATTTAATTTTTGAAGGTTCGTTCAAAATTACAGGAAAGATAAAAGAATCCGGGGATGTTAAATATATAAAATGTTTAAATCCTTCTTTTGTTATGGCTTTTAAAAATACCTGCAATGCCCTTTTATTGGAAAAAAATAACAAATGAATATAATAAGAATAATAAATTTAATAGAAAATTTTGCACCGATTGAACTTCAGGAAAGTTGGGATTGTTCGGGGCTTCAAGTTGATTTAGGCGGAAAAAATATCAAAAGAATCCTACTGTGTCTAAGCATTACCCAAAATATAATTGAACAAGCGATTGAAAAAAATTGTAATATGATAATTTCACATCATCCACTTTTCTTTGTTCCGTTTGAGTTTAACAAAAATATTTCGATTTATTCTGCTCATACAAACCTTGATAAAGCAGACGGCGGAACAACTGATACTTTAATTAAATTGCTCGGGTTTAATAAATCTCAAAAAATCGGCGAATTCTTACGCCTTGTCGAACTTGAAAATGAATTTTCTTTAGATGATTTTGTAAAATTAATAAAAGAAAAACTCAACCTTAAAATTGTCAGGGTTGTTAATAATTTTAACCGAGAAAAAGTAAGAAAGCTTGCTTTTTGTGCGGGAAGCGGCAGCGATTTCCTCAGAGAAGCCGAAAAAATCTTTGCCGATATACTGATAACAGGGGATGTCAAATATCACGTTGCATTTGATAGTAATATTATAATTGCAGATATCGGACATTTTGAAAGTGAATATCCGGTTCTGAAAACTCTGGAAGAATTACTTAAAAACAAAGGAATTGAGGTAATAACGGCAAATGAAAAAAGCCCTTTTATTGATTGTTAGCTTATTTTGTATTCAAGCTGCTTTGGCTTACGAAACAGTAATCGTAAAATTCCCTCCAAATCAAGGCTGGCATGCGGATTTTTATCAGCATGAAGGAGTTGAAGCAATTTTGCAGTATGTTCCTGTAGGTGAGAACGCCCAAAATTGGAATAGAACGGTTATTTTTCATGCATATAAAAATGTAAACTGGACAAGCAGTACCGCAAGATTCATGGATAAAATGACAATGCAAATGGAGAATAAGAATTCGTCAGGGCTTTACAAATACCTGAAATACACTGAAAACGATTCCATTGCAGTAAGATGTGTTACAAAAAACGCTTATATCCCTACCCAATGTGAAATTTATCGGGTTTCAAAGTCGTTTGAAGGTCTAATTTCAATGCATTATATTAATAAAAATGTTCAGGATTATAAGGCTACTTTCGATATGTGGTATCAGATAATGAAAGATGTTTTAATATACCAAAGTTACTACCGTGAGGACAGAATTATGGACAAAGCAACTTCGTTTGAATTGTGATTTTAGATTTATTGGTGCATAAATGCACCCTACATTTTAATTTTTTAAAAAAATATTTGGTAAAATATTAAATATAATTAAAAAATTACCGGTAAAATTTTAATTACATTTAAAAAATATCTAAAAAAGGACGAAAAATGAAAAGCATTATACTATTATCCGGCGGACTGGATTCCTTGGTGAGTTTAGCCGTTGCGAAAGAAAAATACGACATAGGACTTGCACTGACTTTTGATTACGGTCAAAAGGCGGTAAAACAGGAGATTTTGGCATCGGAGAAAATTTGTAATTACTACAAAATTAAACACAAAGTTATAAAAGTAGATTGGCTTGCCGAAATTACAAAAACCGCACTTGTAAGCGAAAAGAAAATCCCTCCGACGTCTTTAGAAGACTTAAATTCGGATGAATTTGTCCAAAAAAGTGCTGCTTCGGTTTGGGTACCTAATCGAAACGGCGTTTTGCTTAATATTGCAGCAAGTTTTGCTGATTCTTTCGGGTATGATTATATAATTTTTGGTGCAAATAAAGAAGAAGGGACAACTTTTCCGGATAATACACAGGAATTTATCGACAGAATTAATTCGGCGTTTGAATATTCCACCTTGCAAAAACCGAAAGTTTTTGCACCATTGATTAATTTAAACAAGAATGATATAGTTAAAATTGCGGTAGAACACAATGTTCCACTGGAGTTAACAAGGAGTTGTTATTCCGCTCAGGAAAAACATTGCGGGGTGTGTGAGTCTTGTATAAGGCTTAAAAGAGCACTTCAAGAAAACAACTGTCAGGAATTAATTAAAGAATTATTTACATGAAAACAAAATTTATAGAACAAGAAATTAAATATACAGGTTTAGAGCTTGCTCCGCACTGGATTTACAGGAATTTTAATCTGCAAGGCAACGCAATGGTTGCTTTTGTGGGTGAATGTGATGTTAAATTAACCGAAATGGTTGATATTGAGGATGTAATTAATAACGAGCCGATTTATTCAAAATCAATGTTGAGTTTTATTTTAGAACACTTTAACATAGGACTTATTGAAGGTGTAATCAGGCAAAGATTATTAATTTGTACCATAAAAGAGACTATTGAACAGCTCACTGCTCACTGTTCACGGCTCACTCGTAAAGGTGACGACTTATTTATTGACGGCAAAAAACTTTCCGTATCGATTGCAACAAAGTCTTTAACGTCTGTTTTAATCCATGTCGGCATAAATATTGACCCAAGCGGAGCACCTGTTGATGCGATAGGTTTAAATTTCTTAAAAAATCTTGATATAAAAGAATTTGCACAAAATGTTATGGTAAAATATTCTCAGGAAATTGATGATATAATATTGGCGAGTACAAAAGTTGTCGGAAGATAAATCATTTAAGGAGAGAGAATGAAAACACCCGATTATTTAAGCTATGACAGATATAAAAAGAAAAAGAAAAACGATAAATCTAAAAACAGTGCTTTAATATTTGTTACCACTTTTTTTGTAACGTTACTCTTGTTTACGGCTGTGGCAAAGAGTTTGTCTCCTGATGTTGATGTTACAATCGGTGAAGATACGCAGACAGATGCCAAAGAAACAGGCTTAGGGGTTAAAAAATTTATTGATGAGAGACTTAAGGCTATCCAGATAGACGATAATTCTGCAGGAGTATCAATAAAAAACGAACCTAATCAAAGAAATTATAAAGAAAAAACACTTGATGAATATACCCAAGAAACAGAAGAAGCAATGGAATTGCCCTCGGAAAAACGTAAAAAATCTGCATTGAATGAGCAGGAAGAAGAAATTCCGTTAAGGGCTGTAAGTGCTCCAAAGCTTGCTAACAAGGACTTATCAACACCTTTTGAAAGCCCTAAAATATCTAAAGTATACGTTGGCAGATATGCAACGGTTGAGCAGGCAAAAGTTGCCCAAGAAATTCTTTTGGATTCAGGAATTAATATAACTCCTTTCGTAAAAAACATAGGAGGGGCATATACTTTGCAAGTCGGCTCTTACACAAACAGAACAAAAGCTGAAGATTTGGCATCCGAACTTCAGCGAAATAACCTTCCTGCAAGAATTGTTCAGGAATAATTATAAGATTTTTAAACCAACACTTCTGACAATTTTTCCAGATATTTTACAGCATAAACGGCACCTACTGCACCGTCTGACGCTGCTGTTATAACTTGCCTGAGAGGAGTTTTTCTGACATCCCCGACTGCAAAAACACCTTCAACAGATGTTTGCATAGTTTCGTTTGTTAAAATAAATCCGCCTTCGTCTTGAGAAAGTTGACCGTTAAGATTTTCCGTGTTCGGGCTAAAACCTATGTAAGGAAAAACGCCGTCAACTTTAAGATTAGAAAGGTTGTTTGTTTTAACATTTTCTACAGTCAGAGTGTTTACAACATCTTCGCCTAAAATTTCCTTTGGTATTGTATCAAAAACAAATTCTACTTTTTCGTTCTTAAAAGCTCTTTCCTGAACTATTTTGTCTGCTCTGAGAGCATCTCTGCGGTGTATAATATAAACTTTGGTAGCAAATTTTGTTAAATACATTGCTTCTTCAACAGCGGCATTTCCGCCTCCGACTACCGCAACAACT
The DNA here is from genome assembly GCA_028694425.1 of Candidatus Gastranaerophilales bacterium. Lineage (GTDB taxonomy): Bacteria > Cyanobacteriota > Vampirovibrionia > Gastranaerophilales > Gastranaerophilaceae > JAQVKX01. The sequence goes on along the minus strand of JAQVKX010000008.1, from coordinate 14,544 downwards.
TTATCTTTGTAAAAAGCTCCGTCACATACCGCACAATAACTTACGCCACGTCCGGTAAATTCTTTTTCTCCGGGAATACCGAGTTTTTTTGATTGGGCACCGGTTGCAATTATTACGGTTTTCGCATTGAAAGTTGCTTCTTTGGTTTGAATTATTTTTATTTGCGGTTTTAAATCGATTTTTTCAATTTCCTGCATAGGGAATTTTGAAACACCGAATTTATCTACATGCTGTTCAAATTTTTCCATCAAATCAAAACCGTCGACAAGTCCGAAGCCGGGGTAGTTTTCAAGTTCCAAATAATTTGTCGGCTGACCTCCGAGCATGCTGGTATCAATTATTGCACTTGAGCAAGCTCCTCTTGCCGCATAAATAGCTGCAGACAATCCTGCCGGACCGCCTCCTAATATTACTGTATCAAAATCGTATGTTTTCATCTTTTTAAATCCTCCTTTTAAAGGAAAAAGGGAAATGATTTAGGTTATAAGGTTATAAGGTAAATAGGTGAACGGTTTTGTTTTCTACGCCTCCACGCATCTACGCATCTTGTCTTCTTTTCTATTTACCGTTTCCTGTTCCCTGTTCACTCCACTTAATGCTTTCTCCCGATATTTTCTCTCCTGTTAAACTGTATGTTGCCCACTTTGTTTGAATTGCCTTTCCATCAATCTCTGAAACCGTATCAAGTTTTAGGTTATTAACTCCTTTGAATTTATCTTTTTCAAGTACCAATTGCACCGTGTCAGTTAGTTTTTGACCATCGTAATCCCCGATTTTTTTAAACTTTATTGCATTTCCATCAATATTGCTTATTATAATTGATGCTTTTGCACCCGAAAAAGGGTTATCTAATGTAATGACGTCACCGGCTCTGGATAAGTTCCACAAATCCACACTATCTTTTTTAAAAAGTCCTTCGCCGTTTGTGGAAAGAATTTTCGAAGATACACGCCATGTTCCGTATAATTCTTTTGGAACTTTATCTATTGAAACGCCTGCTTTAAGTACCGATGTTTCGGCAAATACAGGGGCGAAAAAAGCAAAAAGCAATAAAGATGCAAAGATGCAAAGACGCAAAGAGGCAAAGAAATAAGTGTGAAACAAAAAGTTTGCCTTCTTGCCTTCTTGCCCTCTTGCCCTCTTTTCCCTGTTTGTTTTTACCTTTTCCCTCTTAGCCACCTCTCACCTCTCATTTCTCACCTCTCACTATTTTAGTCCGTAAATCTAAATTTTACAAGTGCCCAAATGGCGTGGATACCATCTTTCCAAGTTATTTTTTTACCTTCTTCATATTCTCTGCCATAGTAAGAAATCGGAAGTTCATACAGCCTTGCACCTCTTTTTAAAACTTTTGCGGTTATTTCCGGCTCAAAATCAAACCTGTTGGATTTAATTTCAATGCCTTTTATAAATTCTGTTTTAAATGCTTTGTAACAGGTTTCCATATCGGTTAGGGTCGTATTATACAAAATATTTGTCATCAAAGTAAGTAATTTATTCCCGAGCAAATGAGTGAACATAAACGAGCGTGAAGGTTTTCCGCCGGAGAGTCTTGAACCGTATGCAACATCTGCTCTGCCATCCAAAATCAGTTTTATTAAAGGTTCGTAATCCGCAGGATCATATTCCAAATCCGCATCCTGAATTACGACAATATCTCCGCTGACATGTTCAAACCCTGTTCTTAGTGCGGCACCTTTGCCCATGTTTTTGTCATGGTAAAAAACTTTATATTTTTTTTCAAGTTTTTTTAGGATTTCTCTTGTTCCGTCAGTCGAGAAATCATCAATTAAAATAATTTCTTTTTCTAAACCGCAAAAATTTGCTCCCTCAACCTCTTGAAGAATAATTTCTAAAGTGTTAACTTCATTAAAAACCGGTATTAATATCGTTATTTTTTTCATTTTGTTCTGTCCTCGCTTGAACTTTTATATTCTCTCATTTTATAAACCATTTGTTGTATTATTCCAAAAAATATTGTACAATAAAAGAAGGCGTGTAAGAGAATTTGTTAAGGGTTTTTGAATGAGTATTAAGCAAAATGTAAAAAATGAAGCTGTTACTAAGGGCGAAACCCTTATAAAATCGGCAATCGAAAAATTAATAGGTAAGAATTATCCCGAAGGACTTATTGATATTTCAAAAGCTCAGGCATTATTTAAGCAAGAACAATCTTATGGAAATATATCCATTTGCCTCAGTTTAGCCGGTTTATTTGAATATTTGGCAGATAAAAGCAAATATTTAAAAGCTCTTACATATATAAATGACGGAAAATATTTGGCGGATGAAACAAATAGCACAAGTGCTAAATTAATAAGCGAATTTACACTTGCAACAATGGATTTTGCCGAAGAAAATTTTGCAATGGCAAAACTTCACTATGAAAAAGCATTAAAACACTCGGAAACGAAAGATGAATATAAACTTAACAAGTTAATTAAAGAGAGATTGCAAGAAGTAAAAGAGCAAAAGAATGTATCAGGTCAAAGGGATCCGCTTGTTGCACTTTTAAAAATAGGTCAAGCTGTTTCGGCGGAAACAGATATTGATGTACTTTTAAAAGTAATTGCCGAAGAGACAAAATCTGCTATTCAGGCTGACAGATGCAGTGTTTTTCTTTATGACAGAAGAAATAATGAACTTTGGTCTAAAGTAGCTTTGGGAATGGACAGTTCGGAGATAAGATTTCCCGCCGACAAAGGACTTGCAGGGCATGTTGTTAAGACCGGCGAAACCATAAATATTAAAGATGCATATTTAGATAACAGGTTCAATAAAGAAATCGATTTGCAGACAGGTTATAAAACAAAAACAATTCTATGTATGCCGATAAAAAATCTTAATCAGGATATAATCGGTGCATTTCAGGTTTTAAACAAAATTAACGGAACATTTACCGAAGAAGATGAGGATTTACTTGTTGCAATAGGTTCAAGTGCAGGTATTGCACTTGAAAATGCACAATTGTTTAAAAAGCAGCAAGAGATGTTTATTGAACAGAAACAGGTTTTTGACAGTTTTATAGATACCCTTGCGGCTTCTATTGACGCCCGTGATAAGATTACGGCAGGTCATTCAACCAGAGTAAGACTTTATTCAGGGATAATTGCACGTGAACTTAAGCTTAATAACAAACTCATTGAGATTATTGAGAAGGCCGCAACTTTGCATGATATAGGTAAAATAGGCATAAGAGATTCTGTTTTGCAAAAGGAAGGCAAATTAACCGATGAAGAATATAAGCATATCCAACAGCACGTTGAAATAACCCATAACATTCTTGAAAAAATACACATGTCGGATGATTTTAAGCTTGTAACCGAAATTGCATGCTCTCACCATGAGAAATACGACGGGACAGGCTATTACAGGCATCTTAAGGGTGAAGAAATCACTTTGGGGGGAAGAATTTTAGCTGTTTCAGATGTTTTTGATGCAATAACTTCAAAACGTCATTATCGTGATAAAATGCCTATAATCAACGTTATTGAAATTTTATTAAAAGATTCCGGCTCGCATTTTGACAAAAAAATTGTGGACAGTTTTCTTTCAGCATCTTCAGACAAAATTATTGAAGTGTTTTTAACCGAAAACAATATGATTTTGGAAAAAGTACACAAAGAATTTCTCAAACAATATTCAATGATGGACTTATACAATCTTTTCACAAAAAAATCTCCCGAAAAATTAACCGCCGGCGAAAAAACATTTTTAAGCTTGTTTGATTTATACTATACAGCAAAGTCAACTAAGGAATCTTAAAGTTAATGCTAAGCAATAAGTTGAAAACTACACTGATTTTATTTGCCATACTTATTTCAATGAATAAGTGTTATTCTCAGGATGCGTTTTCTCCGATTAAGTTTATAGACACTGAAAATCCAAGAATACCGCCTAACCAACTTGTAATTGACTTAGACAGAACGAATGGAGGAAATTCTAAGGTAATAGAGCTGAGTGCAAACGAAACTTTTTATAACCTTTCGAGTGCAATTGACAGATTTGTTCAATGTAATATAAGAGCATCAAGGGAAGATTTTAAAACCTTAATAAAAGAAGCTCCGGAGAATGATTTTATTTATATTTCTCTTGCAAATAAAATGGCTGATTTAGGCTTTTTTGACCTTGCCGATTTTGCGGTTTCCAAGATGCGGGATAAAGATTTAACAAATATTTCAACAGATGCAATGAAAAGGTTTTATTACCCCAGAAGAAAGATAAAACTTGAGAATGAACTGTTTTTAGCAGAGATTTATTCAAATATTATTTATAATAACCAAAGCACTGAGGCTACAAATGAGCTATTAAAAGAAGAAAGCCTTCTTTTAGACAGTGATTATGCTAATTATCTTGCGGCGTTGGGTTATTACAAATCAGGTTCTTACTCAAAAGCGGCAAAATATATAAACGTTGCGATTTTGCAAAATCCGACAACTCTTAATTACCAAAAACTGAAAGCACAAATTCTTGCTGAGATGGATCAGCCGCAAGAAGCGGTCAAGGTTGTTGAAAATCTTAAAAAACAAAACTTATATGCTTATGAATATGAAAGGAAAATCAAGTCTTTAGAACAATTTATTCTTTATAAAGTCGGGAAAACCGAATGGGAAAAGAATTACCACCTGGGATATTACCATTATTTGGAGAATGATTCTTCAAAGGCAATAAGGACTTTACAAACGGCTCTTTCATGTAAAGGCAAACATGATAAAGGTGCAATTTATGCACTTATGAGCGAAATTTATTTGGGTATTAATGAATTTGAAAAAGCTGCCGACACAGCTCAAAAAGCATATAAAATAAGGAGAAATAATCCTAAGGCACTTCTTACTCTCGGGGATTTAAGTTACCGTGATAAAAATTACAAAAAAGCCTTGGCTTATTATAAAACAGCAGCATGTTATGACAGAAAATCTTATAAGCCTTTAATAAAAGAAGCTTTAACTTATCAAAAACTTAATAATGTAAAGAAGTCAAAAGAGATTTACATAAAAGTTTTAAAAACTCATTCAGACAGTTGGGAAGCGTATTACAACGTTGCACTTTTGGATAATGAAAAAAGAATTATATATTTAAAAAAGGCCCTTGCGGTTAATCCTCAGTTTGAAGATGCTTGGATTGAGCTTGCCAAAATTGATATAGATAAAGGTAATTATGCAGTTGCACAAAAGTATTTGGCGAATGCGTTTTATATTGACGAAAATGATTTTAGGTATTATTATTATCAAGGACTTATAAATAACAATACCGGAGATGTTGCACAGGCAAAATATAATTTCAAGAAATGTCTCAAGCTTAATGCTAATTTTAAAGAAGCACAAAAAGCTTTGGATAGCATATTAAATTCTGACACAGCAAACTTACAGGATAATATATAATGGAAGAAAAAAATATTTTAATTGTAGAAGACCATGAGCTTACAAGGTTTGGATTGAAGACCACATTTGAAAGTGAAAGTTTTGTAAAGAATGTTTTTGAGGCTGAAAATGCTCAAAAAGCAATTGATATTGTAACAAACAATAAAATAGACTTAATTATTATGGACTTGGGACTGCCAAATATAGATGGGATTGAAGCTACAAAAAAAATTCGCAATAAGAATAAAGATGTAAAAATTATAATACTTACTTCACATAATGATGAAAAAGAGGTTCTTGACAGTTTAAAAGCAGGTGCAAACTCTTATTGTTCAAAGGAAATAAAACCGGCAAGGCTTGTTGAAGTGGTTCTTTCCGTGCTTGACGGAGCTTCTTGGTTTGATCCTAAGATCGCCGATGTTGTTTTAAAAGCAGCTACAAATACTAACGATATAGGTGAAAACATAAAGAAAGATTATAATTTAACAACAAGAGAGGTGCAAATCCTGAAATTGATGACAGAGGGTTTTGGTAACAGTGAAATAGCCAAGGAACTTGTTATAAGCGTAAATACAACAAAAGCTCATGTAGCAAATATTCTTCAAAAACTTGAAGTTGATGATCGTCTTCAAGCTGCAATCAAGGCGTTGAAGAATAAAATAGTCTAAAAAGTGAAATGGAAAATGGAAAATGCAAAATGCAAAAAGTAAATAGGAAATAAGAAATGGAAAAGAAGACAAGATGCGTAGATGCGTGGAGGCGTAGTTTTTAAACGAAACTGTTCACCCATTCACCCTTTCACCCATTCAACTTCTTAATCACCTAATCACTTATTCACTTTTAAAATCACCTTATGAACTAAAAAGGATGTGAAAAAATGTCACAGATAGCAAAAATTTTAATAGTAGATGATAATCCTAAATATTTACAGGATGCACTGCCAATGTACGGTTATGAAGTAGAAATTGCGACCGATGGTGTTCAGGCATTAAGGCAGCTTGCAAAAATAACTCAAAAAGAAAACGCTTTTGACTTAATTTTGCTTGATATTATGATGCCGAATATGAATGGCTGGGATACTTTAAAATCAATCCGCAGCAATGAAAAAACAAAACATATTCCCGTTATTATGCTCACTGCAATCAATGAAGAACAGAAAATGGTTTCCGGTTTAAAAATCGGGGCGGATGATTACATTGTTAAACCGTTTGTTCTGCCTAACCTTCTTGCAAGGATAGAAGCGGTGTTAAGACGTTCTTCCTGGCAGAAGGATGAGATTAAAACTCATGATTTACCGTTCTTTTCGGAAGAACCGATTGAACCGCTTACGCTGAGAGAAATCGAAGTTCTTACGATGGTTGCCCAAGGTGCAAATAACCAAACAATTGCTAATAAACTTTTTGTAAAAGAAGTTACCGTAAAAACACACCTGAACAGCATTTTTAAAAAGTTAAAAGTAAGTAACCGTACTCAAGCTGTCCTGCTTGCAATGCAGATGAATTTGATAAATAAATGATAAAAAAGGGAAATGGCAATAGGAAATAGGGAACGGAAAAGAAGACAAGATGCGTAGATGCGTAGTTTTTAAATTAAAATTGCTTTAGCTTAAAAATGATTTTAATAGTAAGCATTAAACAAAATTCCACGCCTCCACGCCTCTACGCATCCACGCCTCTGATAACCCATTCACCCATTCAACTTCCTAATCACTTATTCACTTTTTTATTAAAAAAAAGACTAGCCAAACAAGATTTATAAGGTAAAATAATTATATAGAGCATGGACGAAAGTAATAGGAGAAAGGCACAGATGAGCAATTACACAAAAGACGATTTATACAATTTAATTAAGAAATCACCACAAGAATTTAATAATTGGAAAAAAGAGCAAAAAGATATAGATTTAAGCGAATTAGATTTTTCTTATTTAACATTAAACGGTATAGATTTTTCAAATATAGATTTAAATTCCAGTTCTTTTGCCGATACTCATTTATCTGAAATAAACTTTAGCGGGGCGGATTTAACCTCGGTCGATTTTACCAGAGCAAATATTGTAGAAAGTGATTTTACGGAAGCTGTTTTGACCGGGGCGGATTATAGTTATGCTGCAATGCATTATTGTAACTTTACCGATGCAGATATGGCAGGGGGTGTTTTCCAGGAAACCGATTTGACTAATTCCGATTTTGTCGGTGCATACAATTTAAACGCCTGCAGATTTGATGAGGAAACAATATGGCCTGAAATCGAAATGCTGCCGGAAGACTTTGATGCCACATACAGTGATGACTTATCTTCTTTAAAAGATGAAGAGGATGAAGGCTCTCTGCAAGATTATTAGAATGAGCCTTCGAAAAAATTACACCTGCTTGTTTGTAAATTTATGAGCATTACAGAGAGTGTTCACTTGGGATAGAGCAGACCCGCCGAGATTGTCATGCTGAACTTGTTGACAAAGTGAACCGCTGAGGTATCCGAAGCGTGTGACCCTGTCTGCAAAGCTCAGCATCTTACCGGTGTAGTATATTGGATAGATCCCGAAACAAGTTCGGGATGACACTTTTGGTGGATTTTATCTATCTCAAAATTAACACTCTCGCATTACAAGGTTGAGTGCTATAATGAGTATGCGGAAAAAGTAAAGGTAAAAAAAAGCCGTCCTATTAAAGGCGGCTACTAGACTTGGGGAGGAGGTTATGAAAAACCACAAAGGTTTTCCATATTTACCTTATCGGTTCTTATTTGAAAAAACTTTAAAAATGCTTTTTAAATCTCATCTGTTTAGTTTACTTTTTGTAATAATTTATATATAATTCTCCTATGCAAATAAGAGTAAATAAAAAGAATAAACTTAAAGGCGAAATAACAATCCCTGCGGATAAATCTATTTCGCACAGGGCGGTGATGTTTGCTTCGCTTGCAAAAGGGATTTCGGTTATCAAAAACTTTTCCAAAGGTGCGGATTGTCTTTCGACATTGGAAGTTATTAAGGCTTTAGGAGTTGATGCTCAATTTAAAGATGAAAAAACGCTTATAATAAATTCAAAGGGTGTTTTTACGGCACCGAGAAATGACTTATACTGCGGAAATTCGGGTACAACAATGCGTTTAATGGCAGGGATTTTAGCCGGACAAAGTTTTAATTCTGTTTTGACAGGTGATGAAAGTCTTTCCAAGCGTCCGATGGGGCGGATTATTGAGCCGCTTGAAATGATGGGTGCAAAAATTGAAGCAAAAAGTAAAAAGCAAAAAAAGAGAAGACAAGAAGACAAGAAGACAAGATGCGTAGAAGGGCAAGATGAAAACTACGCCTCTACGCTTCTACGCATCCACGCCTCTGATAACCTTTCAACTTTTCAGCCTTTCAGCCTTTCAGCCCCTTCTCACCTCTCACCTCTCACCTCTCACTTAGTTGCTCCTCTCAAAATTCACGGAACAACACTTCACGGTATTGACTATATATCCGAACTTTCATCAGCACAGGTTAAATCCTGTGTGCTTTTGGCGGGATTGCATGCCGAGGGTAAAACAAGTTTTACCGAACCTTATTTGTCCAGAAATCACACCGAGCGAATGCTTGAGTATCTTGGGGCACGGATAACAAGAGGCGAAGAGGCGAAGAGGCATAGATGTATAGAAACGAATGATGTTACTTTCCACGCCTCTACGCCTCCACGCCTCTTGTCTTCTGCATTTACAACCATTGAACCTTCAACGCTTCAAGCTCGTAAGCTCTCCATTCCCGGCGATATTTCATCTGCCGCATTTTTTATTGTTGCAGGACTGATTGTACCGAATTCAGAAATAATATTGAAAAATGTCGGCTTAAATCCTACCCGTACCGGCATTTTGGATATTGTCGAGAAAATGGGCGGGGATATTGAGATTTTAGACAAAAAAATAGTTTCAAACGAAGAAGTCGGGGATTTAAGGGTTAAATCTTCGGATTTAAAATCATGCACAATCGAAGGCGATATTATCCCTAGATTAATTGATGAATTGCCTGTAATTGCTGTGCTTGCAACACAAGCCCAAGGTACAACCGTGATCAAAGAGGCACAAGATTTAAGAAACAAAGAATCTGACAGGATTAAGGCGGTTGTGGAGGAGCTTAAAAAAATCGGTGCAGATATTGAAGAAACCGAAGACGGTTTTGTTATAAACGGTAAAAAAACTCTCAAAGGCGGGGTTAAAGTTGAAACTTACCATGACCATAGACTTGCAATGAGTTTATATGTAGCGGGATTAATCTGTGAAAACCCGATTTTAATAAACGGCTTTGAATGGGTAAATATTTCGTTTCCGGAGTTTGAAGACTTGATGAATAGGATTTAAGCAACAACTTGTAACGGTTTTTTGTATTTAGCACTGATATCATCACCATCAATACCAAATAAAGTATCACTTGGAGAAATTACTATTCTTCTATATTTTCCAAGATAATTATAAGCATTTTGTTTAAGCCATTCAGGTTCTTTACAGTAACATGGTTTTAAATGTAAATAATGAGTTCCTGTTCTTGCATCAGAAGCCAAATCAACACCAAAACTAAATTTTCTCAGAGCTATTATAGAATAATCCATACCTAAATCTTTTGCAATTTCATCGAAAATATTTTTAATACCTTCAAATAATCTTTTACTGTCGGAACTATTATCACCTCCTGCAATAAAGCCTTCCAGAGGAGTTTTGGTCTTACCTTTAAGCCTTTCTGCTTGTCTATAGATAGTACCAAGGACTTTTTCTAATCTAGGCATTGTATTTTCATAAGGGGATAAATGGAACATATTTAAAAGGCATGTTTCGGGGTTAATTATAGAACCTGCCAAGCAATCAAATACTCTGAGAGTATAAGCTGCCCGCTGCATCACTGCAGCTTCTTCTATATTAAAAAATTTGTTAGTTACCCTGCATACTTCAACACTTCTTAAACCCTTTGCTATCGTTAAGAACTCTCCGCCGCTTCTCACAAGCCTTATATCAGCATTAAAAGAAGGGTTCTTTTGTGTATAATTTTGGTTAATTCTTGTTATTTTCATTCTTAAATTCCGTTTTTGAAATAATCTATATGTATTTTAAAAATCGAACAAAAAATAATTTGCTATTGAAAATAAAAAAAGGGGGGAAAGGTAATAGTAAATAGAATCTTCTGTTCACTGTTCACTGCTCACCGCTCACTTTTAGAACCTTTCAGCTTTTAAAAAACATCTTAATCTTTTAAAAAATGCCTTAATCGGGTTTTTTCTTTTTACAATTGTTAAGGTTTCCAAATCAAAATTTCTTCGCCTAATTAATCTTTCAAACTTATTTGCTCTAATCGGGTTAAGATTTCTAAATTTTTCTCCTAATTTACATAGATTTTTCCTGTAGAAATCAATTTGCTGTTCTCTTGAAGGGCTTTCTCCGTAAGCTTCTTTCAATTCTTCACAATATTTATCCAAAACAAAAGCATCTTCCCCTGTTGCCAGCAAAAACCGGTTGTTTTGAGGTGCAGAAATATAATTCCAATGAACAGAAGCAGCCTTCAGCCTTGGTGCAAGTGTCTGTCTGACTTCCTTCCAGTCTTCCCTGTCCAAACAATCTATTAAAGCTACGCCTGTAAAACTTATATTCTTCATAATTACTTCATTGCTAATTTTAAGAAATCAAAATAGCCTTTTGCTATTGCTTTTAAAACGTCTTCTACATTATGTATAATACCTTTATAATCAGGAAAATTCGGAAGTGTATCAGGTTTAGTTGCAATAAGTACAATATCTTCGCCGTTTGAGTGAACTATATGTGAAGCAGGCAAAAATTCAGCCGGAATCATACCTACAAATTTATTTATCTGTTCGCTGTGTCCTTTAACCGCCGTTATACCCGTAAAACTTACATTCATAATTTTCATATTCCTTTTAAATCTATAAAATCTTTGTTCTTATAAAACTACCATCTGAATTTACCTGCTTTCATAGCTCTGATTACCCTTTCAAAAGTGTATTTTTTAGGTTTAGAGCTTGTTGCAGATAAGAATATATCTCCTATATTTTTGTACCCGGTTCCCGAAGATAAATGTTCTAGTGATAATTTAACACCATTAAAAGGTTGTTCTAAAAAAGTTTCCCGACAAGAACCTAATAATGTTGTATCTTGTCCTGTTGTAAATAAATAACTAGTCCCCTTTTTCCCATGTTTATAAAAAGTATAACTCGGGTTTTTGCCTATAAAGCGACTTCTTAGAGCTTCCATCTGTTCAATAGTCCCTGTAACAAACATCCTACTCGTAAAACTTACATTCATAATCTTTTTATATCCTTCCTTCTAAAAAAACTTCCACACATTTATTTTAAAACCCGAAAAAAAATAAATTTGCCGATAAAAAATATTTTTTGACAATTCGTAACATTGCCCCAGAAAATGTTCAGGTTATAATTAAATGAAGAGGATGCAGGAAAATTCGAAAAATGACAATTTTTCGCAATTTTCCAAATCCGACCTAAGAAGTGCTACCCCCATACCGGCTGCGGGATAGCCGGCGGTATGGGGGTAAGCCGGACAAGGGAGATTGCGAGAAAAATTTTACTATCCTAGTACCCAGCCTTGTAATGCTCATAAATTCGCAAACAAGCAGGTGTAATTTTTCCGCAATCTCAAAGAGGGAAAAGTTAATGCAAAATCTTAAATACGTTATAAAATCAGTTCCGAGCGACAATCCTCAAGCTCTTGAAAATCTTTTAAACGAAATGTCTCAGGAAGGTTGGGATTTATACAGTATGCACGAAGTAGAATCCGACGAGGGTTTTCAATACAACTGTATTTTTGCAAGCGATAATTCCAATGAAAAAACTGCAGAGGAAGAAGATATTGTTAATATAAAAACTTTCAAAAGCCAAATGGAAAAAATGCTCTCCTCGACTTTTTCGCCTTATGAATCTTGCAAGGAAATTCAGGAAAAGATTAAAGAACAAAGAAAAAAAATCGCTAAAATCAAAACTCAGCTTGAGGCACAGTCGGAAGTCCCTGTTTCCAAAAACCGCCAAAAACTTAACAACGAAATATCACAAGGTTTAAAGGAATTGGATGAGCTGAGGCAAAACCTGATTAAAACAATTTCGCCTGAAGCGATGTACTCTAAAGTTCATCAAGAAAAATTATCGATTAATTTAAGCGAAGAAGCTTTAGATTTAGTTAATCCTGATATGGGCGGAGTTTTAATTTCAGAGACCGTTAAAATCAGAGAAAAACTCACAGAAGAATTAGGTTATGTACTTCCCAAAGTTATTTTTGAAGATGATGATAAACTTAATGCTTATGAATTCAGCATAAAAATCAGAGGGCTTGAAGCTGTTAATTCTTTTGTATATCCGAATTTTTTAATGTTTTTTGAAGACGAGCTCAAGCTTGACAAAAAACAAAAAGACATTATTCACTCCACAGATGAGATTACCGGCAGAAAAATTGTTTGGATTGAAGAGAAAAAAACAAAAGATTTTTGGCAAAAAGGACTAAAGCCGGAAGAGTTTATTGCAAGGCTTTTGGAATGGATTGTTATAAGAAACATTGATGAACTTTTTGACTATTCTGATTTAAATCAATACCTTGAAATTGTCGGTAAAAAAAATTTGTTTCTGGTTGAAAATATTATGCCGGATTTTATATCCGTTGCGGAATTAAAATATGTTCTGACAAGCCTCTTGAGGGAAGAAGTTTCAATCAAGGATATCATCTACATTTTTGAAAAAATAAATGATTTTTCCGATGAAGATTCTAAAGAAGACTTGTTAGATAAAATCAGGATTTCACTTTCAAAGCACATAAGCAAAAAGATTGCAAATTCAGACGGAGTTATACAGGCTTTTGAGCTTGGCGAAGATACTTACAAAAAATTATTTTCAAAATTAAGTACTAAAGATAAAATAGTCAGAATAGACGGAAAAAAAGTTGAAAAGATAATTACTTCGGTTATAAAAAAAGCAAAAGAATATAATTTAGACTTAAACAGCTTTGTAATATTGGCTCCGTTTGAAATCAGACATATGCTGTTTATGATGTTGTCACAATTTATACCAAACATAAAAGTTATAGCGAAAGAAGAAATCGCAAATGAGTATGTTGTGGAAATATTGGATGAAGTGTAAGTGTAGGTCCGGCTTTCAGCCCGACAACAAAAAGCAAAAGGCAAAAGGTAAAAAGGGAACATGGAAGAGGAAACAAGAAAGCAAGCATGTTGAGGTAAAAGGTTAACAAGCAAAGGAGATGCGAGCGGGCAAGTCTTAATTAAAAAGGATAAATGAAAAAAGCAAAATGAAAAATAGGAAATTTCCCTTCACTCTTCACGCTTCACACTTCACTAAAAACAGTGAGTGCAATAAAGTTGGTAAGCCGGTAACATGAAAAAGTGTGTATATAGTAGATAAAATTAGTAAAGGCGGAACCGGAATGGTTTCGTGTTGAGGTTTAAAAAATATGAAAGCAGTTGTATTTGATGAAACATTAAAATTAGTAAATGATTATGAAAAACCTATCCCTAAAAAAGGTGAAGCGTTAATTAAAATAATACTTGCAGGGGTTTGTAATACGGATTATGAGATAACCAAAGGTTACATGGGTTATAAGGGTATTTTGGGGCATGAATTTGTCGGAATTGTCGAAGAAATCAATGATGTGAATAAATCACTTTTGGGCAAAAGAGTTGTCGGAGAAATAAACAACGGGTGTGAGACTTGCGAGCTTTGCTATAAAGGTTTGGAGAGACATTGTTTTAACCGCCAAACACTCGGGATTTGGAAAAAAGACGGTTGTTTTGCCGAGTATTTAACCTGGCCTTTAAAAAATTTATTGGAAATACCGCAAAGCGTAACCGATGAACAAGCTGTTTTTGTTGAACCTTTGGCAGCAGGATTGGAAATCCTCGAACAACTTCATATTCAACCGATTGAAAAAGTTATTATTTTAGGTGACGGGAAACTCGGACTTACAACGGCTATTGCATTGAATGCAAGCAATATTGATGTACTGTTGGTAGGCAAACACCAAAATAAACTTGATATAGCTAAAAAACAAGGTGTTCAGACAAAATTATTATCTGATTTAGAAATAAAAAAAGAATGGGATTTTGTGGTTGAAGCAACAGGGTCTATTTCAGGGTTTGAGACGGCTTTGGCACTTACAAAACCGAGAGGCACACTGGTTTTAAAAAG
>JAQVKX010000139.1 GCA_028694425.1 Candidatus Gastranaerophilales bacterium | reverse complement strand
CTTCCGATCTTGTTTGTATTGTGTAACGCTAAACTGCGCAATGTTCCTTTGGTTGGATACGGATGGTATTTCTCCCAATCTACTAGTGGGATAAGTCTTGTTTGTTGTGTTGCTTCCGGCATGATAAATTCTCCTTTTCTTTGTATGCGAAAATATCGCATTAAAATTACTACTAAATTTCAATACTTATACAGTCTTTTACCGCTTTTACAAAAAAATAATTAAGAGGGCTCTTAAATTTTATGAAATTATCGGAGGTCTTGATAAGCATCATACAATATTCTAAAATTATTGTCAAGAAAAGCCTTGCCCTGTAAGCGTTTTAACCGTATTGAGATATGGTGAATTAAAACGAATAAAACATTAAAACACTCGCCATAAAAAAAGGACAACAGATTTTTCATTAAAATTTAGGTAAAAAAACAAGGCAAGCAAGCAAAAAAAGATTATTAAGAAATATTAAATCTCAAACCCTGCGAATTGTTTTTCATTCATTCGTTCTAATATATCCGCTGTGTGTTGTTCTGTAAGATGGGAATACCTTTGGACCATTGCCATTGTTTTATGTCCTAGTATTTGAGCAATCTCCAATAAGCTTGCTCCGCCCATAGCCAAGTTACTTGCGGCTGTATGTCTTAAATCATGGAATGTAAAATCGCTTACTTTTGCATTTTTCAAAACATTTTCCCATTGAAATCTTAAATCCATTGGTTTTGTACCATCTTCGCGGGCAAAAACCAAATCAGAATTAATTTTTCTGATTTTTGAATATTTCTTTAATAAATCATAAGTAATTGAAGAAATAGGCACGGTTCTATTTTCTCCATTTTTAGTATCCATTAAATGAATTCTTTTACGCTCAAAATCAACATTTTTCCATTTCAAGGTTAGAATCTCAGATAATCTTGCTCCGGTTGATAGAGCAATAATTACCAATAAGAGAATATAAGAGTTTTTCTGCTGCTGACAAGCCTTTAAGATGGCTTTTTGCTCCTCTTGGGATAAGAATCTAGTCCGGCCTTTTTTCTCGCGTTTTTTGTCGACTTTGAACATTGGGTTTTCATTAAGCCATTCCCATTCTCTAGTTGCTTTGGTTAGTGCTATAGATAAGGCGGCCATATATCGATTTACTGTAGCATTAGAGCGAAAAGTCTCACCTTTTTTGTTTTTCTTTGGACTTGGTTCCTTTAGCAAAATATCTCTATATTCTCCTAATAATGAGGGCGTAATATCAATTAAATAGTATGAGCCTAATTTATCTTTCCACCAATTTAATTGCGTTTCAAATTTTTTCTGATCTGATTTTCTTTGATGTAAGTCATTTTTAATATATCTCTCTATTAAATCGGCGAGTGTATGTTTTTTGGCCTCTATAGTTTTAAAATATTTTCCCTGCCTCATTTCTGTTTCAGTTTGTTGGGCCCATATTTTTGCATCGGTTTTTCGCTTAAAAGTAACGCACTGAGTGGGATAACCCTTAATTCTAATGATTACTTGATATGTTGGTTTTCCATTTTTATCTTTTCTCTCGTTAATAACCGCCATACAGCCGCCTTTTCCCTTATGCTTTTGCTACACTAATGCTACACTATTTGCGAAATCTTTAAGAAATTTCTAAATACATCATAATACATTAACTAGCCAAAAGTCAAGTATAAATGGAATAAATGTGCTCATAAGTTTTGAGAAGTGTCAAGAAAAAATTACAACAGATTTTTCGAATTCCCCTGGGAGTACCATTTTAATAATAGGAGCTGATAAGGCTCCTATTATTGTGAATAGGCAAGACTTTTCAGTGGTTCGAAATTTATCTGTATCGTATGTTATTCCTTTTGCTAACAAGCACTTTGGGGTCAAGTTTGCCTTCTTCAAAAATATTTTTTAAATGCTTATTTAATAGCAGGTATCTGCACATCAAAAAATCCCGCCATTGCTTCATTTTTTTACTTACTAATCATTAATAAAAATAATAATTATATCATATCAGGGATGCGGAAAAATTCGAAAAATGACAATTTTTCTTGCAATTTGGTAAGTTTTTTTATACATTATGTCATATTTTTTATATAAAAAACTTGCAATAAAGATACAATATAGATATATTAGAGCTATAATAAATATAGCTCCTAGTTATTAATTATTCGGAGTGATGTTTTTGTTAAAGTTATAGGTTAACATGATATAGTGTGACGTTACGTTTATTTACCCTTGGAATTAATTTCAGTCGGAGTAGTTTATTTATGAACTGCCTTGTTCAAAATTTTTTATACTGTCAAATAAGATTATATTTGATATTAAATTTCCTGTTGCTTTTTCTTTTCAGCCCCAGATTTTTTGACGTAACTTTATTTATACGTAAAGTTACAACGGCATTAATTATTTACGCAAGGCATATACCGCATATATTATCTGAAACTGCCGGAATCCCCGCATACAATGGTGCTGAAATAACAATGTCTTTATGTATTTTAGGAATTGTTGCAATGAATACAATTCCGGCTTGCGTTGCAGAGCAGGCGAAAAATTCTATAATTATCGCATTAAAAAGAGATTACTCAATATATTCAAGCGGAATTAATTTAGCAATACATGAGAACGGAACGCCCAATGATTGGGTTACAAATACTACATCGGATCCGACGGGACTCTCCAGCATTAATGCTCTTTTATATAAATATTTTAAAATGGCACAAAATTGCGGATTTGGTCCGGGATGTTTTCCTGATGTTAAATATAAAAATTTAAAAGGAGTGCAGAATGATACTAACCTTAATCAGGATCCCAATTATACCAAGTTTAGGTTAATTGACGGAACTTCTGTTGCGGTTACTCAATGGAATTCTAATTGTGATGTTGACTGGGGAGAATCATTCCAATTAAAAAATGTTTGCGGATTAATGCTTATGGACGTTAACGGTGATAAAGCACCGAATACTTACGGAATGGATTTTTTCGGTTTTGCTTTTACAAAGTACGGACTTGTGCCGCTTGGTTCACCCTTACAACAAAAAGGTTATCCTTTCAGCGGTTTTTGCAACACGGACAGTAATGCAAATTTTAAGTATGAAAACGGGTTGAGCTGTACTGCCTGGGTTTTGTATAACGATAATATGGATTATTTAGATTGTAAGGGATTAAACTGGAACAACGGAAAAACCACATGTTCTGATAAATCAAACGGGAATAATGGTAACTCAAATAATGGACAAGGTAAAGTTAAAGATAAGTAATATTTTGCATCTTTGGTTTAAAATAGTTTAATATTTTTGAAACTTTAGGTTATGATAAAAAGTGAATTAATTTTAAAATGTAGAATTGTTTATATGCTAGTCAACAAGAGGGGTGGAATAAAAAAATGGATATATTTAAACCGATTGAATTATTTGCAAATTTTGTAGTTTATAATGTTTTTAATATAAAACAACATTCACATTTAGGCGATAGCTTACAATTTTTTATTTATGACACAATCAAAATTTTTATATTAATTTTAATTATCAGTTTTACAGTCGGATATATTAAAAGTTTTTTTACGCATGAGAACACTAAAAAAAATTTAATGGGTTTACCTTTAGGTGTTGGAAATATTCTTGCCGCACTTTTAGGCATTGTAACTCCATTTTGTTCTTGTTCCGCTTGTCCTTTATTTATAGGCTTTGTAGAATCAGGAATACCTTTGGGGGTCACTTTTTCTTATCTTATTTCTGCTCCAATGATAAATGAAGTTGCATTAATTCTTTTATGGGGTTTATTTGGGATAAAAGTCGCTTTGATTTATATTATCTCAGGGCTTTTTGTTGCAATTTTTGGCGGTTTAATTATAGGAGAACTCAAATTAGAAAGATTTGTTGAACCTTTTGTTTATCAAGTAAAAAATGCTTCAAATACTTGCAGCTGCAATTTAAATCAAGACTCGATAACCAACAAAGAACGTTTAAAAGAAGCAAAGTCAAGTGCATTAGAAATATTTAAAAAAGTTTATTTATATATTATCATCGGGGTTGGAATTGGAGCATTAATCCATGGATTTGTTCCGACAGGTCTGCTTGTAAAATATGCAGGGGCTCAAAATCCTTTTGCTGTACCTATTGCAGTTATTATCGGCGTTCCTCTTTATGCAAATATTGCAGGAGTTTTGCCTATAACGGAAGTTTTGGTAAAACAGGGTTTGCCGATTGGAACAGTTTTAGCTTTTACAATGGCGGTTACGGCTTTATCATTTCCCGAAATGATAATCTTGAGAAAAATTTTAAAACCTCAGTTGTTGGCAATTTTTATTGCAATACTCATAATTGCAATAGTCTGTACGGGGTACCTGTTTAACTTCTTATTGTAAATGAGGGCGGGAAAAAATTCATAATTTGTCTAGTGTGAAAATGTAAGACTTCTTGTTATAATCTCTGATGTGAAGTGCAAAGACAAGATACCCTTATGAAAAAAATAATTTTAGTTTTGTTAGTTTTAATAATAACTTCGGCAAATGTTTTTAGTGAAGATATTGCCGATATTACAAGAGAGGCGATTTTGGATAAAGTATCCGAAATTAATGCAATGCAGGATGATGCAGAAAAAGTAATAGAATGGGCAAAGTTTAACTATGCACAGAATTTCATAATTATTGACAAGAAAAAATGTTGTGCCACGGTTTATGATAAAAAGGGTAAAGAAATAAACAGTTTTGAAGTAGGCATCGGCAGACAAATAGGAGATGAGCTGAATGATACATCAGGACTGCTCGGCAAATCTAAAAACACAACTCCGCCGGGAGAATTTACGCTTATTCCGAATATTTTTAATAAATCTGCATATGGTGACTTAACATTTTCTTTGGGAAAAAATGCAAATAAAACAAAAAAATCCAAAAAAGTAGTTGCCCTGCATAAAGTTCCGAAGTTTCGCGAGAAAGAAAGACTTAAAAAGTTTTATGATGGGGATTTAAGCAATAACAGAATGTCTCATGGATGCATAAACTTTATTGAAGAGGATTTCGCCGAACTGAAAAAATATATTCAAGGCGGACTTAAAGTTTACATTCTTCCCGAAGAAGACGATAATAAGCTTATATTAATGCGAAATGATGAAGATGAATTTGAGCTTGTTCAAACAAAGTATTAGAAAAGAAATGAGAAATTATTTAGTTTATAAGGTGAATAGGTGAATAGTTTTTCAAGTGAACAGTGAACAGTGAGCAGTGAGCTGAAGATTCCATTTTCTGTTTCCTGTTTACTTTTTACATTTTGCTTCCAATTTGTTATTTTTTTAAAATCGCGAAATGATTAACTTACTTGACACAACGGCTTTTGCCAGTACAATATTTATCGTAATAGTAATAACCATGGTTATAACCTCCGCTAGGGAAAAATCGATAAATCGCACCATGGGGACTAAATTCTGTCGAAGACCAGTAAGTCCCGGACATATTCAACAGACTTTTGATACCCGAATTTTTAGTTATTATTGTTAATTCGGTATCAGAAGGTAAACGCCAACCTAAATCCCCACAGGCTTTTTTTGCTCCTGCCCAACCGTTACTTGCACAATACATATTTGTTGTTAATCGACTATCCCAAGTTGTGTCAGTACATGTGTTGACAGCACTGTAGCTTGTATCAGCTTTAGCAAAACACAAGCTACCAACCTGGATGCAGTCGTCATCTCCCAGTACGGCATTGAGTTCGCCGATGTCTTTGCCGACCTCATTCGGTTTTTGGTTGCCGTTTATGTCGTAAACTATCGCAACACATGCCGTTGTGTTGCCGGGGATGAAGCTTTTGCTCGTGCTTCCGCCTTCGC
>JAQVKX010000138.1 GCA_028694425.1 Candidatus Gastranaerophilales bacterium | reverse complement strand
CCGACCGGGAATATTCCGATATTATGGCTTTGTTTAATCTTGTTTGGACCGATTTTACATATAGAAAAATGTTCCCTGAACTTGAAAAATTATTTGAAAAAAAGAGAGATTATACTCTTGAAGACAGGATTGAAATAATTGAAATCCACAGAAAAATTATCAGAATGATAATCCCTAAATATAAAGAGTATTTGGAAAAAGGTAAGATTGATATAACAACAAGTCCTTATTATCACCCGATAATTCCTATTTTACTTGATATAAAGTCATCACAGAAACACTTATCTACCGTAGACTCTTCACTGACGGATCTTAACATGGCAGAAGATGCAAAACTTCAAACAAAATATGCTCTTGATAGAATAGAGTACATTTTCGGTAAACGTCCTACAGGCATATGGCCACCTGAGCAAGGCGTAAGTCCTCAAACACTTGAGCTTTTTAAAGAACTCGGAGTGGAATGGACAATTTCAGATGAAGGAGTTTTAACAAATTCCATAGATTTTAATTTTGTAAGAGATTTCAAAGGTTATTTGGAAGACCCCTATTTTCTGATGAAAACTTACAAATACAAAACTGAAAATTCCGATATTAAAATGATATTCAGGGATTCTGTAATCCCAAATTTAATCAGTTTTGAATATGCAAACCATGATCCGAAAAATGCCGCAAACGATGTTTATGACAGAATAAAAGTTATTCAAAACAAATTACAGTCTTCGCCGGATGAAAATCATCTTTTGACAATCGCTCTTGACGGAGAGAATTGTTGGGAAAATTATGCTCAAGACGGTTTAGTTTTTCTTAGTCAAATATATTCAATGATTGACCAAGACGAAACACTTGAAACAATTCTGATAAGCGATTACTTAAAAAAAGAAAAGCATCATAAAGAATTGAAAAAAATTCATCCGGGCTCATGGATAAACAGAAACTTTCAAATATGGGTCGGCGAGCCTGTTAAAAATTTAGCTTGGACATATTTGAAAAAGGTAAAAGAAGATTTTGACAAGTTTGCAAAAGCAAATCCTGAAAGCAAAAGCTTAGAACCGGCACAGAGAGAGCTGATGATAACTCAAGGCAGTGATTGGTTTTGGTGGTATGGTGAACCAAATGATTCCGGAAAAGACTACATCTTTGATTATTTGTTCAGAGAGCATTTAAAAAATGTTTACAGATGCTTGCAGATTAAAATGCCGGAATTTCTTGACTATCCTTTGGTCTCTACTTTTACAAAATCTCTACGACCTCCGAAGGCAACAATTTCTCCCAAGATAAACGGTGAAATTAATGAAGAAGAATGGTTAAACGCAGGATGTATAGATATTCCTGAAGGTCCCGTATTGGAAGGTAATAAATTGTTTGAAAAAATTTATTATGGGGCAGATGAAAATAATTTTTATTTAAGAATATATTTAAGCGAATTTTTCCAAAGTAATTGTTCAACAAACCCGATTTTACATCAGATGTATATTTACATGAGAAACTGTGACAGAAAACAGTTTCAGTCTCCGGTGCGTTTAATAAATAAATCAGAAAATATTTCACCCATAATGAAGGAAAAATTTCATAATGAATTAAGAATTTCTATGATGGATAACAAACTTTATCCGATGAGACTTACGAGAGCCATTCAGGGTGGTTTATGGGCAATGCAGGATACCAAAGACATAAAAATGGTTTACCAAAATGTAATTGATATAAGTATTCCGTTTGACAGTATCGATATAAAACAAGGTGAAAAACTTGAATTTTTCTTTGCCAACGCTAATTTTGGAATAAAAGATGCCTTCAGCCCACAGGATATTTTGCTAAGCATACAAAGACCGTAAAAAGTGGACTGAATCTTTAGATATCAAACGGATCATCTTCTTTGTAATAATTTTTCTTTCTAAAAAGTTTTGCGTTTTTCTTTTTGATTTTATCGGAAACTTTTCTATAAGCATTATCTACAGAAATTTTGGCAACAGGTTTTCTGTTCTTTCTGTCATAAAAAGTCAGCCAAAATTTACGTTTAATATTATCGACAGAAAAAGAAATTTTTCCCGCAACCCTGTCCCCCGGTTTAATCTGCTGAAACAATAAAGTAGTATCGCCAAAAATTGACGGATGAAAAACAGAATTATAATCATTCACAAGTGCAAAATCAAAGCTTGAAAAAGTCATTTTAGACATATTTGTTATAGATAATGACATGGTTATAGTGTTTAATTCTCCAAAAGGATCTTTTTCATAGGTGATATTATTAATCTTAATTGTCAAACCTTCGTATTGCATTTCATGCTGTAAAAGTGCCGTTTCTTTATAAACAGGTAAAGGAATGGAAGTATTAATTTTTACACGAATCTCATCTCCCGGTGCAATTAAGACGTCTTTACCTTTTCTGTATAAGGAAGCACAAAGTCCTATTGTTCCGCCGACAGCAGCACCGCCTGCAACTGTATATCCGTTAGAAGCGATTGCCGCTTCAAGTCCCAACATATTAAGTGCAACAAGCCCGCCTATGACACCGCCTGCCGCAGTATATCCTACATCCGTTGCGACTATTTTTCCTGCAGCCGCCAAAGGATGTAATTTCGTTGACATTTTACCTTCAATTGGAATCTCTCTGCCGTCAGGAGTCATTATGTAATCAAAATCCAAGTCTATCCAGCCGTCTCTGCCTAACCTTCTTGAGCCTGAAGATTGCCTGATTTTTCCATGAGCAACTGTTCCTGCAGGGATTATAACACCGCCTTCACCTGAAACATCATTTGTAACTTCGGCAAAAAACTCATCACCTTCTTGAGAAGAGCTGCCGTCAAGAACCTGAGAAACTGTCATTATTAAAACATCTTTTTTGTCTAAAGTATCAACTCTTCCGGTAAAAAGTTCGCTTTGGTCTTTAAATCTGTTTGCTTTTTCGGCGTGTCCTTGAAAAATTTCACTTGTTGTAGCACAATAAGCTATACTTAAAAAGCTGCTTAAAATATAAGCCAACACCAACAATTTAGCAAAAATCTTTTTGTACATCCAAGCTTCTCCTACCATAATATTATACTACAGTTTTTAAAAGAAAAAAGTAAATAGGAAAGAAGACAAGATGCGTAGATGCGTAGAGGCGTAGAAAATAAAACTTTTCACCCTCTCAATTCTTAATTACTTATTCACTTTTAAAATTACATAAAATCTAAAAGGGATAAACTGCTTACTTGGGAAAAAACCTTGTAAGTAGCTTGAAGAGCTGTTTGTTGTACCGCTAAATCAGACATAACTTCAGATAAATCAGTGTCTCTTAAATCAGATTGATAAGTTTTTAAAGTTGTTATAGTTGTGTTAATAACATCTTGCGTTAATTCAAATTTATTTGAAACAGCCGCAAATTTTGTTCTGGTTGCAGAAACATTATCCAAAGCTGTGCCAAGACCTGTAAGACAGGAACTTACCGCTGTTTGGTCTCCGCTTGCAAGAGATTCGCTTAATACGCCGAGAGTATAAAGCAAACCTGAACCTGTTGCCGCTACATCATCAGACGGGTCAATAGGTGTACCGTTATCATCGGTTGCGGTATAAGTACCGAAAACACTTTGACCGTTTGCATTTATTGAAACAGATACGCCTTCGGAGATTGTTACATATCTCTCATAATCACTTGCAGGTAAAGTTCCGTTATAAAGAATGCTTTCAATATTTCCATCCGTATCATAAGTTATTTCATAAGCCTGTGTTGAGGTTGCGGTTCCCGAGAAAATATATTTTCCGTCATATTTTGTATTTGCCAAATCCACAACACTTTTTATTATTTCATCAACCTGAGTTTTTATATTTGCCAAATCTTCATCCGAGTAAGTTCCGTTTGCAGCTTGTGTAGCCAAATCCGTTGCTTTTTGAATTAAATCGGTAACAGAAGATAAAGTACTGTCTAATGTATCCAGTTCGGTTTGGGCAGATGTCATATTATCCAAATAGGTGTTTAATTCCTTTAATTGGCTGCTTATACTTACAAGAGTTCTTGTTGATGAAGGATCATCGGAAAGCGTTGTAACTTTATATCCTGAAGATGCTTGCAAAGACAATTCATTATACTTCGAAGTACTGCTTCTCATATAATTTAATAAAGAATTTGATGTTCCTAATGTTGTAGTTCTGTTAATATCCATATTATTACCTCATTACCTGCCTAAATTTATCAACTCTTCCAAGAGTTCGTTACAAGTGCTGAAAACCCTTGCCGCTGCTTCGTAAGCACGCTGAAATTTTATTAAGTCCGAAAGTTCTTCATCTAAATTAACACCCGTTTCAGATTGTAATTGTGATTCAATTTCATTAAGAACGGTCGCTTGAGTGCTTAAACTATTGTTAATACTATCTACATCATAACCTACCGTTGAGGCAAATGTTGCCAAATAACCTTCAAGGGTTTGACCGCCCAAATTAACAACCGATGGTGTATAAGTAGTTGTAGAATAAGTAGTGTCTCTGGATGCCAGTATTAAAGTTGAGTTGGCATTGTTTCCTATATCATCTTGATAATAACTCAACGGTGTTGTACCTGATATTGTTACTCTTGCTGCTGCAACTAAGTTAGAATCAGCTATGATAGCAGAATTCATCGATATGTTACCTGCCGTAATGTTAGTTCTTAAACCCGTTTCACTGTTCAAAAATATATTTTCCGTTGCTAAAATCAACTGAGTTCCTGCGGCGTTTAAACATAATGCCGTTGTTCCGTCACCTTCAGGATCTCCTGTCTGAATATCATTCATAATATTGGCAAAACTTTGTGCAATTGTATTTAATTGGTCAATAACGCCGCTTATGGTAAAATCAATAGTACTTGAACCGCATATATCTAAGATTGAACCGATTTTACCACCTGTTATAGAGTTATTTATATCCGCATATAATGTAGTACCTTCGGAATTCACAATATTTATTTGAGCAGGTTTAGAAGCGGTTCCTGTTGCCGCATCAAGATAACCGACAACTTCCGAGCCGTTAACCAAGCGATAAGAACCGAGAGAAACACTGGCTGCACCGCTTGTTTGCAAATCAACATCAATATTTATATAACTTGATAATTCTGATATTAGAGCATCTCTTTCATCAAGTAAAGAATTTGAACTTATTCCCAATGTCCCGGTTTTAAGTAAATTTTCATTTACATTTGCAAGTCTGTCAAGTAAATCGTTTACTGTTTTAATATTATTTCCTATTTCGGAATTCTGCACAGAATCAGCTGTTTGATAATCTCCGACCAAATTTTCTTTAATGTTTGTTAAGCTGTTATAATATGAATTTAAGACAGAGCAAACATTTTCGGCACAAGATACAAAATTTTCCCGTGCAGATTTATCTGTGGGCGTTTCATTTAAAGCATTTACCGCATCGTAAAATTTTGAAAGAGCATTGGATAATCCGGTATCATTTAATTCATTTACAATATCTTCAATATTTGATGCTATCTGAGCATATTTTTCATAGTAAGAAGCCGTTGAATTTTCACTCCAATAATAACTTTGCAGGTATGCATTTGAATATCTTTTAATTTGAGAAATCTGAACACCGTTTAATGAATTTGCCTGTGTAGTCGGATCTGCCAGATAATCGTAATTTATTACATCTGCCAGTTCTACTCTTAATTTAGAGTAGTTTTCATTATCTACGTTAGCAATATTGTTTGAAATAACAGTTATAGCTGCTTGGTTTACCGAAAGTGCCTGTTGTGCTATATTTAAACTTGATACCAGTGACATATGCGTTTCTCCATTATTTTAATTAAGCTTCTTCTACTACCGAACTGATAAAACTCTTATCAGAATTAATGTTATGACCGTTTTTATCATATTGACCTTGTGTCTTGGGTGATATAATTCCGACAATT
>JAQVKX010000137.1 GCA_028694425.1 Candidatus Gastranaerophilales bacterium | reverse complement strand
GCCTTGTTCCAACAATAACTCCATCTGATGTCGTTCTTTGTCGTTTAAATGTGAATATGTTTGCATTTCTTACTCCTTTCATATCTATTTTACATGAAAGGTGTTGCACTTTTAATCAGAATTCCCGTAATCATCGGAAATTTAATGCGCCTAAAAGCGATGATTTGTCACACTTTAGCCTCCTCCCTTGCGGAGGAGGTCTGTTTTCGACTTGAGCGGAAGTCCGCGAAAGTCAGAAAACAGGGTGGAGGGTAACGCAATAAGCATATGCTTTCCACCCTCTACCAAGAATTTCTAAAACTCGTTCCTCGTTTCGAAATTCTATCCTCCTCCGCAAGGGAGGAGAAGTTGCGAATGCTTATTACTAAAGAGTTTTAGCTTTCATTAAATCCTGCGGACTTGTTAAAGTACTACAAGTATGACTCAACAAAATCAATATCATTCGGGGTCGTGATTTTAATGTTCTTATAATCACCTTCTAAAATATAAACATCGTAGCCTAAAAATTCCAACATACCGGCGTCGTCGGTGAAATCTTTTCCTGCCAGTTGTTCGTGGGCTTTTTTTATTAAATTATATGCAAACGCTTGCGGGGTTTGGGTATTGTAAAGTGAACTTCGGTCAATGGTTTTTATTATTTTTAAATTTTCATCCGCCTGTTTAATTGTATCAATTGTTTTTGCGGCAACAGTCAAAGCTTTTTTGTCTTGAACCATAATAATCGCTTTTCTGATAATTTCAGGTGTAATCATCGGACGTGCACCATCGTGAATTAATATATAATCACAATTACCGCAAGCTTTTAGCCCATTGAAAACTGATTCTTGACGTGTTTTCCCGCCTTCGGTAATTGTAATTTTTCCTTGCCCTTTAAATATTGTTTTTAAATTTTCAATAATCAAGGTATTGGCACAAATAATTACTTCACTGATTTCGCTTAACTGTAGGAACGCATCAACCGTGTACCTTATAACTTCTTTTGAATGAATTTTTTCCAGTAATTTATTTTTACCAAACCGGCCGGAATTTCCTCCGGCGGTTATTATTGCTTTAAAATTCATCTTATCCTCATTGTGCAGCTTGTCGCATTTGCTGCAATTGTTTTAATTTTTGCATATCTTCCATGCATCTTGCCAGATATTTTTGCATGTCAAAATATATAAGAAAACTGCTTGTGCCTTTTACTTTTAAATTTTTCTCTTTTATATTGTAAAGCAGCCAGGTATTAAAAAATCTTTCTGCCCTAAAAACAGATTGAACCATATCATATTTATTTGCAATTGCATTCCAATCTGTTCTCTCTTCAAAAACGCTTAAAATATTAAAGAACCATTCAAAAAATTCATTCAGAATTTCTTTTTTCATTACAAAGTTCCCAAACATAAAGATATTTGATGAAGCCATAGCTTCATCATTTGCTTGGGCATATTCGGGGTAAAGTTCTTTAATTATTTCCGAACCCAAATCCAGTTCTGTTTTGGGATAAATTAACTGATATTGTTCATAAACACTCATCCCCATTCCGCCAAGCTGAGGTAAAACTACATCATTTCCTTCGAGACAACGCATTATATTTTCTTCGTTATATAAGGGCAGTACTTTTTTCAAGTTTTCAATAAAAACAGGATGAAAAATTACATTGTTATTGTTTGTGATATTAAAATCCAACATCCGGTAATTTTGTGCAAAACCAACATATTCTGAATTTATTGTCGGTAAAAAGTTTTTCCAAACCCAATAATAAGAGGTTAATTCGCCGTACTCACCGGCTTTATGGGATATATTTATACCTGAATTATCTTTAAGTGCTTCAGTGTTAAGCTTTTCAGTGATATTACCTCCAAAAATCGGGTGGTAAATATTTCCGGTAAAGACATCCTTAATTTCGTAGTAAGGAATAAAAATATTAACTTTTGGGGAAAATTCTTTCACCAAGCAACTCGGATATTTGGTGAAATTTTTGCCCCAAACAATTATTTCTTTGTAAGTTTTTAAGGATTCACCGGCTGAATGATATTTTCTAACCCATTTATCTTCCATAATCAGTTTGGAATCATCCGGGGTCATATATGTTCTGCTGTTGACCCAATCATCGGATTCTGAAATCTCACCGTCAGAGTTTACAACAACAGCTTTATAACCTTTTCTGTATATGAAATTTGACAGAGAATTTTCACAATGTTCCAAGTGCCAAGTGTCTTCTTTTGTTTGCGGAAATTTTTGGCTGTTTGCGTATTCCAAGAATAATTCTCTATTAATCATAAATGCACATGTGCGGATATGCGGGTTGGGGAATCTGCCCGAAATCCCTTTTTCCCAAGCACCCATAGGACCCGCAAGCTGAATTTTATCATCGCTTTGAAAAGCATTGTTAAAAAGAAGGAGCCAATTATCTTTTATTATACTGACACCTGAACCTATAAAGAAAACGTATTCATTCTTTAATATATTTGCGGCACGAAAAAAAGCACCTATATCAAATCCGTCATCAGGTAAGTCAATTAATTCGGCGTTATTTTCTTTAACAAGAGAACAAAGATTATCATAAATGGCTTTGTCTGTCCAGTTTTTTGCAATGATTACCAAATTATGCTCAATACCTGCCGAGAATTTGTTATATGAGTTCAAAAAATTCTCAACAGCATCAATTCCATACCCCAAGTCATGGTTGTAATACGCCAAATAAACAACATCTATCATTTTATCCCCTTCTTGTTAAGATTATAGCATAAAATAGATGATTTTAAAAAATAGTTTTACATGGTGTGTATATGTAAATTAAAGTTTGATTTTAAACAGTTTTTAAACTATTATGTTGATGGCAGTTTTGTGCATGTGAAACTGTTTGGTTATTACACAGAAGATAAGGGGGCAAAAAAATGGCATCGAAAAACTTTTTCTTTACCTCAGAATCAGTAACTGAAGGGCATCCCGATAAGGTTTGCGACCAAATATCTGATGCAATTTTGGATGAATTTTTAACTAAATCTCCAAAATCAAGAGTAGCTGCAGAAACGACTGTTACAACAGGTATGGTACTTGTTGCGGGTGAAATTACTTCTGATTGTTACGTTGATATACCGAAAGTAGTCAGGACTACTATTAAAAATATCGGTTATGACGGTGATTCAGGCGGCGGGTTTGATTCTAAAAACTGTGCTGTTTTAACAAGCATTGATGAACAGTCTTCAGATATTGCAGGCGGTGTAAACAAAGCTTTTGAAACCCGTGATGACAATGCAAATACATCGAATATAGAAACAGAGAATTTAGGAGCAGGCGATCAGGGTATTATGTTTGGTTATGCTTGTAATGAAACACCGGAATTAATGCCTCTACCTATAAGTTTAGCTCACAGATTAGCTTACAGATTAGCTCAGGTTAGAAAACAAGGACTTGTTAATTACCTCAGACCTGACGGCAAATCACAAGTTACTGTTGAATATAAAGACGGAAAACCTTACAGGATTGATACTATACTGATTTCAACGCAACATGACCCTGAAATTAACGGGATAAGCGATAATAGTAAAGTTCAGGCAACTATAAAAAAAGATTTGATTGAACACGTTGTTAATTATGTTTTTGCAGATGAAGCTTTAAAACCCGATTCAACAACAAAATATTTAATCAATCCTTCAGGACGTTTCGTAATCGGCGGACCTCAAGGTGATGCCGGTTTAACCGGAAGAAAAATTATCGTTGACACATACGGAGGTTACTCAAGACATGGCGGCGGTGCTTTTTCAGGCAAAGACCCCACAAAAGTTGACCGTTCGGCTGCTTATGCCGCAAGATGGGTTGCTAAAAATATCGTTGCTGCAGGCTTAGCTGACAAATGCGAACTTGAACTTGCTTATGCAATCGGTGTTGCAGAACCTATTTCAATTATGGTTGATACATTTGACACCGGCAAATGCCCTGATGAAGAAATTTGCTGCTTAGTCAAAAATAACTTTGACCTAAGACCTGCTGCTATAATTAATCAATTTAACCTAAGAGGACTGCCTGCCAAAAATGGCGGTAAATTCTACCAAAAACTGGCAGCTTACGGACATATGGGAAGAACTGATTTTGAAGTCCCTTGGGAAAACACAGACAAAGCTCAGGATTTAAAAAAACAGTCTTCGCTAGGCTGCGGATGCTGTAACTAGTTAATAAAATAACTTAAAAAACCTTGCAAACTTTAATTTTGCAAGGTTTTTTTATTAATAATCAGTCCCTGTCATAACATAATACATACAACCCAAACCTTGATTATAAGTTGGTAAGTCATTATTTCTATCACAATATGTTGCTGCAGGTAAAACTGTACCTTCCATCCCCATAGGAACAAGTTTATAGTCTGGTTTAAGGATTTCAAACATAAATGTATCTTTACCGAATTGATTAGGCTTTTTCTTATAACCATTTACATCTACAGTTATTAACAATACTTGAGTTACGGGAGCTCCTGCATCGTTATCAATACCCCAAAATATACCATCGGCTGTTACAAATTGCCCCCTGTTCATAGCTTGTCCTGTAGCATATTTACCACCTGGAAGAGTCTTATACCCGATATTCCAAGAACTGTTAGCAACACATTCAGTAAACCACAATCCTGTATAACTTTAAAATATTTCATAAATTCAGGCTTGAAGGATGATGGAGTCACATAGTAATATGCAAGACTTCCTCCCTCTTCCATCTTCATCTGTTCAACCGCTTGAGAAGCTTTTGAATAAGCTACTCTCGCAGCCGTCTTCCACGATTGTTCTTGAATATTAGCAATTAAATTAGGAATGGTTATTTCGGCAATAATACCTATAATTCCTAACGTTATTAAAACTTCACAAAGAGTAAAACCAAAAAATTTCTTTTTCATAAACGTCCTTATATTTACATTTTAATTATAACACATGAAGTGTAAATATTGTAAATATTAAAATTTGTAAAATTTTTATCCTTTTTTATCTAAATCATTAAACTTTGCGTGGAAGGTTGCCGATTACTTACATGTTACTTTATTAGGGATAAAAGAAGATGGCAGAATCATCATTTACAAATTTTTTTAATAATTCACAGACATTCGGTTTGAATGTCTCTACGGGGTATGATAAAACTTTAAAACAAATGGGAAAGACAGCAGGGAATGTAGCAGGAGGAGTTTTTAGCCCTTTATTTGAGTACTTGGAAGAAAATGAAGAAGTGTTCAACGGTGATCTTACAAAAGAACTTAACAAACTTTATTCTTCAAACTTTAATATGAATTTGGTCTTACAGGCAGAAGATGCCAAAGTAAACGGTACAAGACCGTCTTTCGATACTAAATTTTAATCATGTTTTATTAAAATTCTTAAGATCTCTTATGGGATTATGTGTTTTGAAAACAACCTATAACCTTATCACCCTATAAAGCTATAAACTTCTTTTCACGTTTCACTTTTTACTTAAAACAGCTTTGCATCTCTGTATTTTTGCATCTGTTTTCTGTTCACCTATTCACCTGTCCACCTGTTCACCTTATAACCTAAATAAATTTTCCATTTATTAAATTTCCCGGCTTTAAAAACTTGACAAATCGGGCAAAAAATAGTACTTTTAAGATAGTTTACAGACTTAAGGAAAAGAAAGAATATGGGAGTTGAGAAGTATGAAATCCAGAAACACACTGTTTGCACACACACACACACACACACACATGTTCTTTTAATAAGTCTTTAAAACAAGTTTTCATGTCGCCATTAATATACAACTACTTTTGCTCCCTCGCCCTTTGGGGGAGAGGGATGAATTTCGAAACGAAGCATGAGTTTCAGAAATTCAGGGTGAGGGGTATAAATCATACGTTGATTGCAGCTAAGTATAAGCGATTTTTTTTGGATT
>JAQVKX010000136.1 GCA_028694425.1 Candidatus Gastranaerophilales bacterium | reverse complement strand
CGAGTTCGGGATGACGCGATGTTGGATTTTTTGTTGCCACGCTTTATCTTTCTACGTCTGGATTTCAGGATTTATCATGTCTTAATATTCAATTATATTAACATTTCATGGATTTCTCCGTTGAGCCAATTTATATTTTCACACTTCTGTTACAATTTTTTTCAAACCTTTCGGTTTATCAACGTTACGATTGAGTTTCTCGGCTATTTTTAAAGCCAAAATCTGAGAAATCACAATATTAGAAAATAATTTTAATATACCGTCCTTAACTTCCAAGTCTACGTTAAATGTAGAATTAATTTTGTCGTTTGAAGTTCCGATAACACAAATCGGCGGGTTATAGTCTCGTTTTATCTTTTCCAAATTCTTAATAGTCGAGTAAGAAAGCTCTTCGGACGAAACATATACCAAAACCGTCCGCTTATTATTTAACACGGCAACATGTCCGTGCATAAATTCACCAAGGATATGGGACATAACATTAATATAAGAAGTTTCCTTAATCTTTAAGCATGCTTCTTTTGCCAAAGCATAAGAAATTCCGTCCGCAGTTATTATTATATTGGTATATTTTGACAAAAATCTTGCAAAAGGCTTGATTTTATCAGTCAAAGCCAAAGTTTCTTCAATAATTTCAGGTAAATTTTTCAGCTCATTAAGTCTGTCTTTTACATCTATCTTCTTAAGTTGGGCAAATTTTAAGGCTAACATATATAAACAAAGCATCTGTGCAGTCAATGCTTTAGTCGAAGCTATACTTTTTTCTTCTCCCGCCTGACAGTTAATCCTGTAATCAGCTGTAACCCAGGCAGTTGAATTTTCTTTATTTGTAATACACATTGTCTTAACACCAAGCTGTTTCGCTTTGTTCAATGCACTTAAGGTATCTGTGGTTTCACCTGATTGAGTTATGAAAATATAAAGCACGTCTTTATCATTCGGTACGATTTTTTTAAGCAAAAATTCGCTTGAATAAATCGCACGGGCTTCAATTTCAGCAATAACACCGAAAACTTCAGCACTAAATCTTGCACAATGGTAAGATGAACCGCTTGCGACCAAAACTATTTTATCAACCTTTGTCGGAGCATTTAAAATAATAAACCCGTCCGGTGCAAGATAATTTTTTAAAATACTCTTTAAGATTTCAGGCTGCTGCCGGATTTCATTTTCCATGCTGCTGCCGGATTTTTGAATTTTTAAACCTGCCATAACACACTCTTTCATAAATTAAAATACTAATCCAAAAATTCTTTAAGTAACTCATTAACCGTTTTCGGATTTGCCCTGCCCTTGGTTTCTTTCATCACTTGTCCGACAAAAAAGCCCAAAAGCTGGACTTTGCCTGCTTTGTAAGAAGCAACTTGTTCAGGGTTTGAATTGACAACTTCTTGCACAATCTCTTTTATTGCTCCTTCATCGGAAATTTGTCTTAAGCCTTGTTTTTCAACGATTGAAGCAGCACTTGTGCCTTCTTTTAGCATTGTAAATATAATTTGTTTTCCTATATTATTTGAAATGGTTCCTTTTTCAATTAAATTAACCAATTCAACCAGATTTTCGGGAGTAAGTTTGGTTTCTCCTATACTTAACTTTTCTTCCTTTAAATAAGCTGCGACTTCTCCCGTTAAAAAGTTTATGCTTGTTTTAACGTTAGCATCGAGCTTGATTACTTCGTCAAAGAAAAATGCAAGTTCAGGCTGTTCGACAATAACCGTTGCATCATATTCGCTTAATCCTAAACTCATATAGCGTTCTCGCTTCGCTTTCGGAAGTTCAGGCATTGTTTCTTTTATTCTTTCAACCCATTCTTGAGAAATTTCAAGCGGCATCAAGTCAGGCTCCGGAAAATATCTGTAATCATGGGCATCTTCTTTCCCCCTCATTGAGCGAGTTTCGCCTAAATTATCATCCCAAAGCCTTGTTTCCTGAACAACTCTTTCGCCTTCTTCCACAAGGTCAATTTGTCTTTCGATTTCGTATTCTATTGCTCTTTGAAGTGCTTTAAAACTGTTTACATTTTTGATTTCAGCCCTTGTTCCAAACTCTTTTGAACCTTTTAGCATAACCGAAATATTTGCATCACAGCGCATGGAACCTTCTTCAAGGTTTCCGTCGCAAACCCCTATATATCTTAAAATATTCCTTAATTCTTCCATATATGCCTTTGCTTCATCACTTGAACGCATATCAGGTTCCGAGACAATCTCTAAAAGGGGTGTTCCCGCACGGTTTAAGTCTACAAGCGAATAATTTGAACCTGCAATCCCGTCCGCTCCTGCATGAACAAGTTTTCCGGCATCTTCTTCCAGGTGTGCACGGGTAATTCCAATTCTCTTTCCTTTAATATCAAGGCAGCCGCCGATACAAATCGGTTCATCATACTGAGAAATCTGATAACCTTTAGGTAAATCGGGATAAAAATACTGTTTTCTGTCGAATTTACAACGGTTAGGGATTTTACAGTTAAGTGCAAGCCCTGTCAAAATTGCCATATCTACAACACTTTTATTTAAAACAGGCAAAACCCCAGGCATACCGAGAGTTATCGGGCTTATCTGAGTATTTTGCTCGTTTCCGAATTCCGTACTGTCAGGTGCAAAAATCTTCGACTTGGTTTTTAATTGAGCATGCACCTCCAAGCCTATTACTACTTCATATTTCTCTCTTGTCACAGTATCCATTTATAAAAATCCCTTTCAAAATAGTACTTTTATTTTAACACAAAAAATTCTTAAACTATTGAATTATTTTAAAAAGATGTTATAATAATTACATAAGGGAAGACCTCCAAGGTCTCAATCACCTTGAAGGTCTCGTCGACCCTTAGATTAAAAGTAAAATAAAATCAATTAAAAGTCTTACGCTAAGTAAGGCTTTTTTTGTTATTTCCTTTTTCATCTTACCCCCTTTCTTGCCCTATTTCGTCGCAAATAAGGTTGTTGGCAATGGAGGTTCGGGCTTACCCTTTAAAAATTATTTTACTACAATTAATTTTTTCTTGATATAATAGTTTTATGATTGAAGTTGAAAAGATAACATTAAACAATTTTGAAATAGGCGGGGATAAACTTACAGTTCTTGCAGGACCCTGTGTGATTGAAACAGAGAGTATTATTGAAAGAACAGTTGAAAAGCTGAAAGAAATTACTCAGGTTCTCGGTATAAATTTTGTCTTTAAAGCCTCTTTTGACAAAGCAAACCGTTCTTCTCTTAATGCTTACAGGGGACCGGGACTTGAAAAAGGGCTTGAAATGCTTGCTAAGGTTAAAGAAGACTTTAATGTTCCGATTGTAACGGATATCCATTTACCCGAACAGGCTGAAGCGGTAGCTCAAGTCGCTGATATTATTCAAATTCCGGCGTTTTTATGCAGGCAAACCGATTTGCTAGTTGCGGCAGCACAAACCGGAAAGGTCATTAACATAAAAAAGGGTCAATTTTTATCACCGGAACAAATGAAACCTTTAATAAAAAAAATTGAAGATTCCGGAAACCGTAACATAATATTAACCGAAAGAGGAACGACCTTTGGATATAACAATTTGGTATCTGATTTTAGAGGCATCTCTATTATGCAGGAATTTGGGTATCCTGTTATATTTGATGCAACACACAGTGTTCAACTACCGGGAGCAAACGGAGCTTGTTCCGGCGGCGAACGCCGATTTGTACCGATTTTGGCTCAATCTGCAGTTGCCGCAGGTTGCAACGGATTATTTTTTGAGGTTCATCCAAATCCGAGCGAAGCACTTTGCGATGGTCCGAATATGATACCGTTAGACAACGTTTATGACTTATTTAAAACTTGTAAGGATATTTTTGAGATAGTAAAATGATTTTAAAACAATTTGTATTAGGGGCAATAGAAGACAACAACTATTTGCTTATTGATGAAAAGACCAAAGAAGCCGTTTTAATTGACTGTACAGAAGAAAGTCAGCAAATTGATAATGCAATCAAAGAATACGGTGCAACTTTAAAGTATATTTTATTAACACATGGGCATTTCGATCATGTATTAGGCGTAAATTCCTTCAGGGCAAAATATCACTGTAAAGCATTAATTCATGAAGATGATAAATTTTTACTGGACAAAATGAAAGATTTTGCACGCAGTTTCGGAATTCCCAGCGTTGAAATACAAAATGTTGACGGATTTATAAAAGACGGCGAAGTAATAGAATTCGGCACAAACAAGATTAAAGTAATTCACACGCCCGGACATACAAAAGGCGGAGTATGTTTT
This sequence comes from Candidatus Gastranaerophilales bacterium, assembly GCA_028694425.1. GTDB lineage: Bacteria > Cyanobacteriota > Vampirovibrionia > Gastranaerophilales > Gastranaerophilaceae > JAQVKX01. The sequence continues at coordinate 1,631 of JAQVKX010000136.1, read as the reverse complement.
TTACTTGAAGATAAAATCTTCACCGGCGATACTTTATTTTGTGATGCGATAGGAAGAACGGATTTGCCCGGCGGAAGCTTCCAGCAATTAAAATCAAGCATTGAACAAAGATTGTTTACGCTTGATGAAAACATTACGGTTTATCCGGGGCATGGAAATTCAACTACCATAGGGCATGAGAAAAAATATAACCATGAACTGTGATAAAGGGAAAAGGTAAAAGGTAAAGGGGAAAAGGAAACAGTAAAGAAGACAAGATGCGTAGAGGCGTAGATGCGTGGTTTTTAAACGAAACTGTTCACCCATTCACCCATTCAACTTCTTAATCACTTAATCACCTAATCACTTATTCACTTAAAAAAAGGATATTAACGTGAAAAAACAATTAGAAAAAATTTTTAACAGTGCGGTATTAGATATCGAAAAAGCAACCTCTACCGAAGACATAGAGGATATTAAGCTGAAATATCTGAGCAGAAAAGGTGAATTGAATTCTATAAAAAAGAATTTAAAAGACTTATCAGAGGAAGATAAAAGAGTTGTAGGTGCTTTTGCAAACGACATTGCACAAAAATTGGAAGATTCCGTTAAAGAAAAATACAATTTGATTTACAGAAAAGAATTGGATGTAAAATTACAGCAGGAAAAAATTGATATCACTTTACCGGGGAAATTTATTCCGCAAGGAAAAGTTCATCCGTTGACGGTAACGACCAACGAAATAATTTCTATTTTTCAATCCTTAGGGTTTTCTCTTGTCCAATCCGTAAATTCACCGGAAGTTGAAACGGAGCATTTTAATTTTGACATGCTGAATTTTCCGCCTGATCATCCGGCAAAGGATATGCAGGATACTTATTATACAAACATTGCAAAAAATGTGGTGTTAAGAAGCCAAACTTCTAACGCTCAAGTCAGAGAGATGGAAAATAATAAACCACCGGTTAGAGTAATTGCACCGGGGCGGGTTTATAGAAATGAAGCGGTAAATTCAAGAAAAAATAACTTTTTTCACCAAATAGAAGGGCTTTATGTAGATAAGGATATTACTTTTGGCGATTTAAAAGGTGTTTTAAATGAATTTATAAGGCTTTACTTCGGTTCAAGCAGGGTAACAAGGTTCAGAAACAGCTTTTTCCCGTTTACGGAACCCAGTGCGGAAGTTGATGTTCAGTGTATAATTTGCGGAGGAGATGGCTGCAGAACTTGTTCAAACACAGGTTGGTTGGAAATCCTCGGTGCCGGTATGGTTGACGTAAACGTGTTAAAAAATTGCGAAATAGATCCTGAGGTTTATACCGGTTTTGCTTTTGGCATGGGGGTTGAACGCCTTACCATGCTAAAATACGCTGTCGATGATATAAGATTATTTTTTAACAATGATGTTAGGTTTTTGACACAATTTTAATAATGAGCAGTAAAGAAGGCAAGAGGGCAGGAGGGCAAGAAGGCAAGCTTTTCGCTTCACGCCTCACGCTTCACTTCTTCTCACCTCTCACTTTTTACTAAAGATTTAGCAAGCCAATAAATGCACTAAGCGTTCATGGGCATCATGGATTTGGTAAACTTCATCGTGTATAATGTGCTTCACGCAACCAATTGAGCCGCCCAACTCCGCTCTAAGTACCGAC
>JAQVKX010000007.1 GCA_028694425.1 Candidatus Gastranaerophilales bacterium | reverse complement strand
TAAATTTACTGTTATATGTGCAGGACTTTGGAATTTCCATCTTCAGCCAATCTGAAATTAAATGTACTTAGGAAAAGTATTGCCTATAGAAAACTTTTAATTATTATTTCACGACACGTCTATTAAACTTTTTAATTGAAAACATGTTATAATTTGTTTAAAAACAGGTAAAAAATGAGTTTAATTAATAAAAACAAATCAAAATATCAACAAGCGATTGATATTTTGACTTCGCAAGGGAAGTTTTATATTAATCTGGGGCTTGAAAGAATTAAGCAAGTCCTTGATTTAATCGGCAATCCGCAAGAAAAATTAATGTTTATCCACGTCGCCGGCACGAATGGTAAAGGATCTGTGTGTGCTATCCTGAGTTCGATATTAGCAAAAAGCAAAAAGCAAAAAAGAAGAAGACAAGAGGACAAGAAGACAAGATGCGTAGAAGAGCAAGATGAAAACCACGCCTCCACGCATCTACACATCCACGCTTCTGATAACCTTTCAGCTTTTCAGCCTTTCAGCTTTTCAGCTCCTTCTCGCTTCTCACCTCTCACTTCTCACTCCGATATCCCTTCACGCTTCACGCTTCACGCTTCACCTCTAAATACTGTCGGTTTGTTTATCAGTCCGCACATATTTGAATACACCGAGCGAATTAAAATTAACAACATAGAAATTGACAAAGAAACTTTTGCCAAAAAAATTATTGAAATAACAGAACTTGCACAGAAAAATAATATCCATCTGACCGAATTCGAAATACTTACCGCGGTTGCTCTGCAATATTTTGCCGAAAATGATGTTAATCTTGTGATTTTGGAAACAGGTTTGGGCGGAAGGCTTGATGCAACAAACGTTATCGGTGAAAATATTTGTTCAGTATTTACTCATATTGATTTCGACCATACGGAAAGACTTGGCGACACAATTGATAAAATAGCTTTTGAAAAAGCAGGGATTATCAAAGAAAATTGCCCTGTCATCATAAGTAGTGAAAACTTAGGCTTTAAAATCGTAAAAAAAGTTGCGAAAGAAAAAAATTCTCCTGTTTTAATTGCAGATGACGCGGCGAATTTTCCATCGGAAAATTCGCCGCTTAAAAGTACTTATCAAAGCAAAAATCTTGCATTGGTTTTAAAAGCAATCGATTTATTAAGGGAAAAAGGATTTGAAATATCTCAAGAGGCAATAAAAAAAGGGCTTGAGAACGTTAAACACCCTTGCAGATTTGAATACATAAGAGAAAAGAATATTTTAATTGACGGAGCACATAATCCTAACGGAGCAAATGCACTAAGGGAAAGCCTTGATTACTATTTCCCTGACCAAAAATTTCAATTTATTTTCGGATGTTTGAATAATAAAGATTATATCCAAATGATAAAAAATCTCTTTACACCAAAGGATATGATTTATTTTTATCATTTTGATAATCCTAACGCCTGTACATATGAGGAATTAGCCGATGCTTGTGAGTTTAAATCAAAACCTTTTAGTGAATTTAAACAAGATAATAATACCTTAACCGTTATCTGCGGGTCGTTTTATATGATAAAAGAATTACTGTTAAAGATTGACTTAAAGTAGAATGTATCTAATTATTTTGTGTAATGAATAAAAAAAGGTAAGCAATTAATATAGAGTTGTAAATCCTCAACTCTTCTGATTGCTTAGTGCTCACCTCCCAATCTCTGGGAGGTTTTTTTTGGGGTTATAAGGTTATAAGGTGAACAGGTGAATAGTTTCATTTAAAAACTACGCCTCCACGCATCTACGCATCTTGTCTTCTTTTTTCTATTACCTATTTCCTATTGCCTTTCCTTTCCCCCCCCCCTTTACATTTCTTAATAAAGTCATAAAAAAAGTAAATTATAGAATAATGAAATACTTTATATATATACGAGGATATTTTACACAAGATTACTTTAGGAAGCAAAAACGGAACAATACATTTTTTCACTAAAAATGTTTGGCAAGGGAATTACTAAAATTACATAGGGAGGAACACATCATGCCTATTGGAGCAGAAGATTACATTGATCAATTGCTGGTGCAAAAATATGCACAAGAGAAAGTTGACAATCATGACGGTATCAAATCCATGGTTGAACCGGAAAAAATGATGGAAGCAATGACAGATTACGCAAATATGAGCAGAAACATGTTTGCTTTAAGTCAAAAGTTAAAAGCAGCTTGCTATTCGATTAATGCAATCAGTGCTCAATACAGAAAAGCTCCGACACTCTCTTAACCGTTTAGGGAGAAGTATGAGCAAGATAAGTATACATGGGCAGGACACCCCTGTATAATAATGTCCAAAATCCAAAAGTAATTCAAGAAAATATCCACACTCTTATGTAAAAAAGTAATTTCAGACAAACTACACCTAGTGTAAAGAAAAGGTATTGTCTTCGTAAAAAATTGTCCGGTTGCAAAACCGGGCAATTTTGACGTTTAAAGCGTGAAGGATGAAATATATTTTGGCTGAAAGGTTTTAAAATGAATAAGTGATTAGGTTATCAGATGCGTGGATGCGTGGAATTCTGCTTAATGCTTACTATTAAAATCATTTTTAAACTAAAGCAATTTTAATTTAAAAACTACGCCTCTACACATCCACGCATCTTGTCTTCTTTTCTGTTCCCTGTTTCCTGTTTACCGTTTCCTGTTTATTTCTTTTTCCTTTCCCCTTTTTAGTATATGATTAAACAATGAATCACCCAAAAATTATACTTGCATCTTCTTCACCGAGAAGAAAGAAAATACTTGAAGAAATGGGCTTGGAATTTGAAATTATGCCCCCGGATTATGATGAAGTCTTTGAAGATAATTTATTTAGCTATGAAAAAATAGAACAATTAGCCTATAACAAAGCAAAAGCTGTTTTGAATAAAATTTACCTTTCACATTTCACTTTTCACATTTCACTTATTTTGAGTGCAGACACGGTCGTAGTTTTGAATGAAGAGATTTTAGGCAAACCGCAAGATGAAGCCGATGCAATAAAAATGTTAGAATGTCTCAGCGGGAAAAAACATTCCGTTGTAACAAGTATTTGTGTAATTAATACTTCCGATTTGCAGGAAAAAACTTTGTCAACAACAAGTTTTGTTGAGTTTAATATTTTAAGCGATAAATTAATAACAGATTATGTAAAAAAATACCAACCGCTTGACAAAGCAGGCTCTTACGGAATACAGGAGTTGCCCGAAGGTTTTGTTAAAGAAATAGAAGGCAGTTTTGAGAACATTATCGGTCTGTGTCCGATTGCAGTAAAAGAAATATTAAGTAAATTTTAATTAACATATGTTACATATTTGTCATTTTTTAGCAAATTTTTCTATGTTTATTTTTTGTATTTATATCAATTTAGAATTATATGGAATTAATATGCAAGTAAGTTTTTCTTTATACTCTAAGTACAACGCACCGAATATAATACCTTTTAAACAAAGTTTATTGGAAGATTACAAAAAGCAAACACCTAAACAGGATCCTTTGGAAGGAGATAAGCTGGTAATCAGCACACCTAAAGAAGGTTTGGTCAAGCAAAATTCATTTTTGCACCCTAATTTAAAACTTAAATACAAATCTAACGGTGAAAGAGGCGTTTTTGCCACAGGTGAAGTTAAAAAAGGCGAAATAGTTTGTATTTTTGTCGGAGATATTTTTACTGCAGATGAATTAAAAAAATTGCCTGAAGATTTACAACGTAAAACTCTTCAGTTAGCCCCTGATATTTATCAGCTTGCAAGTAAAAATCCTAATGATACAAAGGCTTTTGATGCTGCAGAATACTTTAACCACAGTTGTGAACCTAATTTATTTCTAACCGGAAATAATATTCTCATTGCCGGAAGAGATATTAAGCCGAGTGAAGAGTTAACTTTTGACTATGGGACATCGGATACTTTGGGCAATCCCGATATAGGCTGGAAATGTGATTGCGGAGCTACAAACTGTAGAGGCGAAAACACACCGGATGCATATCGCGGAATTATTGCAAAATTAAGCGAAAAATATGGACAGGAAAGGGCTTTAGACCTTGTTGCAAATTACATTAAGCAAATGTATCTTGATGAACAATAAAAATAAGACCATTGCACAAGTCCAAATTTTCTAATTTTGAGGCTTTGCACAAGAACATTTTTGCAAAAAACGGACTTGTGCATTAGTCTCATTAAACGAGTGAGCTTCGCCTTCTGCTCGCAATTCCCTTTTGTAAGGTTGCATGAGTAAAAAGTCTTAATTTTTGTTTACCGTTCACTTTTCTTTATAAACCATTGTAACCTTTATTTGACTTATGTACAATAAATTTGGGAAAAAAATGAGGATTTTTTTATGGACAGAGCAATGAAAAGAATATTGATTGTCGATGATGATAATGAAATAAGAGAATTATTGGAATTTGACATCGGGCAAAGCGGTTATTATGTAGATACCGCACAAGATGGGCTTGAAGGGCTTAATAAAGCCTTAAATAACAGTTATGACCTTATTTTGCTTGACGTTATGATGCCTAAAATGAACGGATTTGATGTTTGTAAAAATATTCGTCAGGCAAAAATCAATGTTCCGATACTTATGCTTACAGCAAAAGGAACCATTACCGATAAAACGGAAGGTTTTGACTGCGGAGCGGATGATTATCTGGTGAAACCCTTTGATATTCAGGAAGTTCTTTTGAGAATAAGGGTTTTAATGAGAAGAAACCAAGCTGAAGACAAATCCTCGCTGTCTTCAGAGGTATTGCGTGCAGGTGACATTGAAATTTTCCCCGATACTCTCGAATGTATTATCGTTAATAAAAAAATTAAGCTTACTCCGACCGAGTTTGAAATTTTGTATTGTCTTATGCAACATTTTAACAATGCCGTAACTTTGGCAACACTTTTGGATGAAGTTTGGGGTTATGCGAGCAATGAGGATGTAAGGATGCTTCGGGTACATGTCGGAGGTTTAAGAAATAAGATTGAACCTGATGTAAAAATGCCTAAATACCTGCACACCGTTACAAATGTGGGTTATAAGCTGACACCGTTTACGGAAACGTGAAACGTGAAATGTGAAATGTGAAAAAAGTGAAGATTATTAAACTTAAAAGATTAAAAATAGCGGAGCAGATTTTGGTTGTGCTGCTTGGTGCCGTAATTATTCCCATGGCAATAAGCGGTTTTATAATCAATAATATTAACCAACAATCAATGCGTTCGCAGCTTCGAGATTCTGCCGTTCTGGTTTCTAAAATGGTTTCTGAGGAAATTGATATATTTTTGGTTTCCTCGCTGAATGAGCTTAATCAGATAAAATTTGCAATAGAATACCTTAAAGGCGGTGCTAAAGCAAGAAAAAAATATTTAAGAAGTGTTTTAAAAGAATCACCTGAATTTCAGGATTTAAAAATAGTTGATACTCCTGAAGAATTAATAGCCATCCATGACTATAATCTTCAAAATAATGAAATCTCAATATATACAACTACACAAAATAATAAATTTTTGGTTGCAACTTTTGATGAAAAATTTGTAAAAAACAAGCTTTTCCGTTCGCTATTAGAAGATAAAAGAGCGATATATGTGCTTTCTGCACAGAATAAGCTTATTGCATCACATAATTATAAAGAAAAAGATTTTCAAAACACAATCAAATATTTACCCAAAAAGCTTAAAGCTGATACGCCCGTTATTTTCGGTAATATAAAAAACCAACCGCTTGTTTATCTTAAAAAAACAAGTCCTGATATAATTATTGTAGTTAACACCACACGCGGAGTGACTAGAAAAGCTATTAATGAAAACAGGTTTAAAATTATTCTAGCTGTAATGATTGCTTCACTTACGGTAATTTTTGTTGTCGGATTGTATACGTATTACCTTTATATCAACATTCGCCAGTTATTTAAGGGAATTATTGCAATCTCAAAAGGGAATTATCAACGCAGAATAAGGCTTTTAACAAATGTATTTACACCTTATGAAATTATCTTCCTTGCATTTGAATTTAACCGTATGGCAAGCCAAATTCACAAATCTTATATTCAGCTTAAGAAAAATAACGTTGAATTAAAGGAATTGAATGAATTTCGTTCAAATTTGATTGATACCGTAAGCCATGAATTCAGAACGCCCTTGACAAGTATTCAAGGTTATACCTCAAGACTTTTAAGACAAGATATTGAAATTGATGATGATATGAAACAAAAATCCCTGAGAACAATCAAGAAACAATCCGAACGTTTATCAAGAATGATAGAAGATTTGCTTGTAGTGCCTGATATTGAAGGCGAAAGAATAAGAATAAGTTTGGAACCTTTGTCGCTTAATCAAATAATCAACTCAGCAATCGCACTTGTAAGCAATGAGAACAAAGAGATTATAAACAATGTTCCTGAAGATTTTCCGCCTGTTATTGCAGATAGAGACAGATTAGAACAGGTTTTTGTGAATTTATTGGAAAATGCGGTTAAGTATTCAAGAGAAAATACACCGATTATTATTAACAGCATTGTTGAAAATAATTTTGCCAAGATTTATGTAAAAAATCAATGTGATACCATTCCTCAAAAACAATTACAAAGGCTGTTTGAGAAATTCACAAGAATTGATGATAAAACAACACGCACAACCCGCGGCACAGGGCTTGGACTTTTTATAGTAAAAGGTCTTGTAGAAGCTATGGGCGGAAAAATTAAACTTTATTCAAACGAACAGGACGGGTTTGTTGCTGAAATTAAACTGAAGGGATACATACCGTATGAAGGGGATTGAAAATGTATCCCATTTGTGTTATAATTTTAAAAAAGGAGAAAAATTATGACCGCAAAAACTGATTTTATAAGAGTAAGAATAAATCCTGAGCTAAAAATTGCCGTTCAGGATATTTTGGATAAATTGGGAATTAATACAACTGATTTTATAACTATGACTTATCGTCAAGTTTTACTACAAAAGGGTGTACCTTTTGATGTAAAACTTCCTAATTATAAGACAAAAAAAGCAATTAATGATATGAAAAAAGGAATTGATGTTTCTGTTTATAAAAATATAGATGAATTTATGAAAGATATGGATAATGAAACAGATTAAAACAGGCAAAAAATTTAAAAAAGATTATTTAAAAATAAAAAAACAAGGGAAAAATCTTAAAAAGTTTAAATTTGTTGTAGATAGTTTATGTGAAGGGGAAGAATTAGATAAAAAATATAAACTTCATAAGTTAAACGGTAATTATAATGACACTCTTGAATGTCATATAGAACCTGACTGGTTATTAATTTTTCAAATTTCTGATGAACATATTGAATTAATAAGAATGGGTTCTCATTCGGATTTATTTTAGCAGGGAGAGTAAGTTAAAATGCAACAGGCTGTTAATATAGCACAAAAATCCGGTAATGATGTACCCGTGGGTGCAATTATTGTGAAAGACGGTGAAGTAATTGCATCTGCTTGTAATGAACGTGAAAAAAACAATGACCCTGCAGGTCATGCAGAGATTTTGGCAATAAGACAAGCCGCATTAAAATTAAATAACTGGAGGCTTGACGATTGCGAGCTTTATGTAACCCTTGAACCTTGTCCGATGTGTGCCTGGGCGATTCTTCAATCAAGGATTAAAACGGTTTACTTCGGGTCTTTTGACAAACAATATGGTGCTTTTGGCTCTGCTATCGACCTCAGAACGCTTGCAGATTCAAATTTAAAAGTTTACGGAGGGATTTTGGAAAAAGAATGCGATAATGTATTAGAAAGCTTTTGGGAAAATCGTAGGGTGGGTTCCCTAACCCACCATCATAAAGGCAAAAAATGATAACAAAAACAAAACTGGAACAACTGGCGGAAAAATATGAGACTGTAGGTTTTATCAAAGACGATCCGATTCAGTTTCCGCATAGATTTAAAAATTCGCAAGATATTGAAATTGCAGCATTTTTAGCTTCTATTTTTGCATACGGCAACAGAAAAATTTTTATTAAAAAACTTGACGAACTTTTTAAAATTATGCAAAATAAACCGTTTGAATATGTTTTGAATTTCAATCCTAAAACATTGCAGGGATTTAATTACCGATTTGCAAAAGATGTTGATATAATTGAAGTTTTTCATATTTTGAACAAACTTTATAAAAAAGATGGCGGTTTAAAAGCCTTGCTTGAGTACGGTTATAACTTAGATAATTCTATTTTAACGATGTTTCAAACAGTTGCGGATTATTTTTATTCAAACGTTCAACGCCAAGCCGGACAAGGGTTTTATCACTTAATCCCTAACCCTAAAAACTGCGGAGCGATGAAGCGAATGTGTATGTTTTTGCGTTGGATGGTAAGAAAAGGACCTGTTGACTTAGGTGTTTGGGAATTTATTTCAGCAAGCGAATTATTAATTCCGCTTGATGTCCATGTAGCAAGAATTTCAAGAGAAATGGGTTTGTTAAAACGAAGCAGCAATGATTTTAAAGCAGTTTTGGAATTAAGCGAAACCCTCAGAACATTTGCCCCGCATGACCCTGCAAAGTTTGATTTTGCAATCTTCGGCTTAGGGGTTAATAAAAATGATTAGGTACTGTTAACAAAGAGGTGTCAAAATGCAATAAAATCAACTTTTTTATACCCTCCCTCGAAATCAAAGATTTCGGTCCCTCCGCAAGGGAGGGACAGTGTTTAGCATAAAGCTTTGTTAACAGTGCCTAATATTTAAAGTTACTCTTTCACTATCATATTCTGCAAATCACTTTCCGGTGTTGTATAGCGTTTTATATTAAAAGTTTCACATATAAAATCGATTACTCCCGGATTTATAAGGGTAGGAAGGCATTGTGCCATGTAAACATTTTCAAAACCCATTCTTTTTAAGTTAATCAAATTGGGGAAAGTATGGGATTCACATCTCGTATGAAGAATATTTACTTTTATTTCGGAAAAGTTTTTTGTTTCTGAAATAATTTCTAATGTTTTATATAAATAGGGATAAGCATAATCTATTTTTGATAAAAGTACTTTTGGGGAATTATCAGTATAATAAAAAGAAAGTACAAAACAATCATCCGGTAATAATTTAAAAAATCTTTTAAAATAATCTGCTTGAGAAATTACTTTATTAGATACACCTATTGTAAAAATGGTTTTAATTTCATTGTTATCAATTTTTTCTGCAAGTTTATTAATTTCATTGACAAAATCTTGTTCTATAATACCAAACGGAATATTTTCTTTTATTACTTCTTCTTCAAATCCTTCTGACATATGGGCGGATTTAATAATTTCTTCAAAATCGTAATCTTTTATTGTTCTTACACCTTTAGAAGCTATTTTATCGGTTACGTAAATATTGCAAGAACAAAGATTTTCTACTTTAAACAATGATAGTTTTGTTAAAAAAATCGGACCGGGAAAAGATGTAAAATCTTGAAGATAATTTTCTGTTCCTTTGCCCCAATGTCCCGCAAGGTTTGGACAAGATTTAAATTTTGGGAAAGTATGTGCCGTTATCATCTGTCCATGGGTATAAACATCAATATCCCTGTCTTTTGTTGCTTGAAGCAACAACTCTAATTCTTTTAAATTTGTACCTGCCGCTAAGATAGCTTTACCGATTTTTTGAGATTGCCGGAGTTCGGTTTTTATTAATTCCCCGAATTCTTTTTTTCTTGTTTCAAAAACCATCCACATAAGTTCAAAATCCAGTTCAGCATATTTTTTCATTAATTCTTTTTGTTCTTCAAACGATATTCTACGAAGTTCTTTTAGGCAAATAGCTATGAGAATTTCTTTATAATATTTATCAATATCAATATTAAGCTCTTGAAGCTCAACAATATAAATACACATGCTTTTTAAAATTAAAAGAATTATATCAAAAGTTTTTTTCTGTTGTTCATTAAAATCTTTTTTAAATTTATCGCTGCATTTTTGTCCTTGTTTTAAAATTTCTGGCAAAGAAAAATTACTGCCTAATTTTACTTGAGATTTAAAAAATATAGGTGTAACTTTATTTTCAAAACAAAGTTTTTTATATAAAGCTTTTACTTCAAAAGTTGTTTTATTTAATTCAATAATTACCTCTTGAAAACTTTCTTCACTGTATTCTGAATTTGCGGTCAAGATTGAAAAGGTTTCTATGAATTTATTTTTAATTTCTTTATTACGTGCACCAAAACTATGTAATTTTAGAATATAAAATGCAAGCTCTTGCAAATAAGCAAAAATTAATGCTTTCATTGCGACCAAAGTAGGCGAAATGGAACAAATGCCTTTTATGCCGCATTCATCGTAATTTATATCTTTATTCTTTGTTAAATGATTGTTATACATTTTAACCTCACTTATTTAATGTTTCATTAAGATCTTTTTGCGGAGCAGTTATTTCTTTTATTCCGAAAGTGTTCGTAAGAGTTTTTATTATGCTCGGAGTAATCAAAGTTGTCGGGCATTTGCACATATAAATATTTTTTATTCCGATATGTTTCAAATAAAGCAAATTAGAAATGGTGTGCTTGTCGCATCTTGTTAAAAATATAGTTAAATTTAAATCTCGGATAGAAATCTTTGTTTTTATTTCTTTTAGAATTTTATAAATCAATGAATAATCATAAAAGGAATCTAAATGATAAATTTTTTCTGTATTTATAGGACAGCATAGTGAGAAAACATAACAATCTTTTGGCATTAGTTTAAAAAATTCTTCAAAATAACTTTTATAAACCGGATTAGGAGCATTCAAAAGCCCTACAAAATAAAGATAATTAATTTCACCGGCTTTTATTTTATCAATAATATCATCAATTTTTTTGATAATTTCTTGTTCACAAAAGCCTACTTTCATTGGCGGTTTTATTGTTTCATGAGTAAAACCTTTAGCTTCAAGAGCAGATTTAATCAAAGGTTCAAAATTAAAATCCTCTATTTTTGAACACCCCGGCGGTGCAATCGGATCAAGAGTATATAGTCTTCCTCTGTATAAATATTCAACTTTTTGTAATGTTCCTCTTGTCATTAAAATTGCACCCGGGAATGATGCAAAATCAATCAGAGAACTTTCTAAACCACTGCCAAAATGTCCTGCTAAATTAGGATGAGCTTTGATTTTTGGGAAAGCATGAGCCATAAGCATTTCCATACCGTGAGTATAAACACTTATAGGAGTTCCTTCCGTGGCTTTTAGTACAAGCTCAAGTTTTTTAAAGTCTGATCCCGAAACCAAAATGGCTTTGCCGGGTTTTGTTGAAAAAGATACTTCTGTCGGTGTTATATTGCCGTATAATTCTATTTGTTTATAGAATACCTTTTTTGCCGTATCGTAATAAACTTCAATGGTTTGGGCTATTTGTTTTTCAACGGTTTCTTCAGAAAAATCTCTCGGCACAATTGTATTAAATAATAACAAAATATTATAATATCCTTCATCATGATCTGCTCCAAGCCTTTGTAATTCAAGTATTTTGACCCCCATACTTTTTCCTAAAAAGAGTACGATTTCATACAGGTCTTTTTGTTTCGGGGTAAAAAACTGGCTTCTTTTGAGAAAATATTTTTCTCCTTTTCTTATTGCATCGGATAGGTCAAAACTCTTACTGTATTTGAAATATGTTTTTGGAACTTCGATTAATATATCATGTTCCAAGCAATATTTTTCATATAAAATTTTTGACTGGTTAATGTATTCATATAGATTTGAGATTAATGCATGAAATTGATCCTGATTGTATTCTGCATTTGTTATTATATTAAAGATCGCATACATAACGGTTTCTTTTATCTTATTATTTGTAATTCCAAAGTTTTTCAATTTCAAAAGATAAAAAGATAATTCTTTTAAATACAGCAAAATTACCTCTTGAACAGAAGTCAAATTCGGATTTACAGAGCTGATTCCTTTTGTAAAAGTAATTTCGCTTTCGTAAAATTCTTGGAATATTTCTTGGTTTTCTTTATCTATATTGTCCATTATTTTTCCCTTTTTTATTCTGCTAAAGTTGCCTTAATATCTGCTTCGGGAGCAGAAATTTCTTTTATACCGAAAACTTTTCTCATGGTTTCAACCATTGCAGGATTTATTAATGTAGGTATACATTTGCAAAGATAAATGCTTTTTATTCCCATATTTATAAAATTTATGATATTTGTTAATGTATATTGATCACATTTTGTTATAAAAATACTTATTTTTAATTCTTCAAGAGGTTTTATCTCCTTAAATTTTTCTAAAACTCTATAAATAAAAAGATAATCATAAAAAGAATCTACGTGTAAAATATTTTCTTCATTTTGTTCATGAGCTAAAGAAGCAGCAAAACAGTCTTTTGGCAATATTTTTAAAAATTTATCAATGTATTCTTTATATTCACTGTCAGAGTTTAATATTCCCAAAATATAAAGATGTTTTATTTCTTTTGTCTCTAATTTTTCTATCAAATCTTTCACTTTTTCTTCCATTTCTTTTTGTTTGTGACCGACTCTGAATATAATCTTTTGTTGTTGTTTGGTAAAACCTTTTGCCTGTAAAGCTGCTTGTATAAGCGGTTCAAAGTCATTATTTTTTATTTTGACAATACCTTTGGGTGCAAGGGCATCCGTTGTAAATAATCTTCCGCGGTAAAGGTATTCAATTTTTTGGAAAAGATAGCTTGTCATTAAAATTGCACCCGGAAATGCGGCAAAATCAAATAAACTGTTTTCCGAACCTTTACCGAAATGCCCTACTAAATGAGTATATTCTCTGAACTTTAAAAGCGTATGAGCCATTAACATTGTCATTCCGTGGGTATAAACATCAACACCTTTGTTTTTGGTCGCTTCCAATACCGCTTCCAATTGTTTAAGGTCTATGCCGGATACTAAAACAGCTTTGCCGTTTCGAGGAGAAAAAGGTATATAAACGGATTCTCTTTTTCCGTAAACTTCTTCTTGGGCTTCATATAAAACTCTAACCAATTTATAATATTCCAGATCACAAGTTTCAATTATTGATTTTATTTCATTTATGGACATATCACTGAAATTAAGTGTACTGAGTAAAATTAATATTGTTTCATATGCTTTTTCATAATCTTTGTTGTAACTTTTAATTTGGATTATTTTCATACATAATCTTTTTATAAAAAGAATTATTATATCAAATAAGTTTTTTTGTTCGGAAGTATAATCAATATTTCTCTGAATGAAGTGTTTCTCACCTTTTTTTATAATTTCGTTAATATTCAATTTCCCGCCTGATTTAAAATAGGGTTTTAAAAATGCTGTTTCTATATTTTCTTTATAACAAAAATTTGCATATAAGATTTTTGCTTGATTTAAGTCATCAGCAAGTATCATTATAAGTTTTTGGAACTGTTCATTGTTATATTCAATATTTGTAATAATCCCCGATATTGCTTCCAATATATTTTCTTTAATAATTTCATTTTGAGCCCCGAATTTTTTTAACTTCAAAAGATAATAAGCCAATTCCTGCAGATAAATTAAAATAACTTCCTGCAATGCAGACAAAGTAGGGTCTGTAGCACAAACCCCTTTTGTAATAAAATCATCGTATTGACAAGTCGTATTTTGACAGTAATCATAATTCATCTTTATATTCTACAAGTGTTACAGGTAAAATGAATTACTCGTTTTGTTAATCTTGTGGGGGAATTTGTTGTAAGGTGTAAAGTGAAAAGCAAAAAGCAAAAGACAATAAAGATGCAAAGACGCAAAGATGCAGAGTAAAATTCAGCTCACTGCTTACTTTTACAAGCTTTCAATCTTTCGACCTTTCAACTTCTTTTTGCTGTTTACAGTTTAATGTTCCCCTTTTAAATTAATTTTTGGTAATAATTTGCCCTTGGGAGGTGTTTTGGCAGTATAATAAAAAACAATGGACAAGGAGAATTAAATGATTAATAAAGTTACAGGATACTCTTTCTCGCAACAACAAAAAACGAGTAAATTTAATAATAAATTATCTTTTAGGGCATGTCACCATTTTAGATTTATAGTTTCTAAATCAATAGAAGCATTTAATTTAAACTCAAGACAAGAATTAAGAAAATTAAGGGAAGTAACAGGTTATATTACAAATAATGCAGTTAGTTTTGTACATGAAGGATTTTGGTGTATCAAAGACAAAAAAGGAGGTTTAGCTGCTGTCTCAAGAGTTACGACAGCGGATTCTTCACCGGCAATATTATTTTATACGACAGAAGGAACTTCACAAAAAGGATTATGTTTTATAAGACGTCAAAAAGACCCTCCGCAAATTAAAACAGCATTTGATGAATTATCGACGACTTTAGATGGAATAAAGACACAAGCAGCCGTAGAACCGGCAAAAACTACAAAACCAACTCCGAAGGCAGGCTTGTTAAGTCGTATTGCTTCTTTTGTAGAAGAATTTTAGATCCAAACCAACCCACGCCACCAAACCCCGCACCTCACTCGGTGTGATAGAGTTTAAAATATCTTAACAATTCGGCAATTTTTTATCTTTTCTTGCTTTTATTTATATATAGATGTGCCGGAGGTAGGAATTGTCACAATTTATAGATTCAATAACAGATGTTAAAAAGAATTACAAAGTTTATGATACTTGGGAACAAGAACAAGCAGATGATGCGGCCAAAAGAGAATATTTGGCTAAAACATTGGATATGCCAAAAGATAAGGTTGAATTAACCAGAGCAAAAGCTGAAACAATAACTCGTGCAGCGGATTTGTTAGATAAACGCTCCGAAGATAATTGTCAAAATATGGAACAGACAACAGGTATTATAGGTTTAGTTACCTTACTTCCTGCTATATTTAACGAACAAATCAGTAGTAAACTATCGAGATTTGTCGGAAATTCAAAATTACCTACTTCTTTAGCAATAACAATCGCTTCTTTTGTTGTAGGTTTAGGGATAATTTTATGGGGAAACAGCAAACAAAAAGAAGCTTCAAGAGTAGGAAGATTTCAAGGTAAAAAACATGAATTAAATGATGTTAAAAATTTTGTTATTTATACTCCCCAGCAAATAGAAGCTGCTAAAATTCTTGTTAAAAATATGCCTGATAAGAAAAATACAAAAAGTGTTATGCAAATTTTTCAGGATATGAAGCAAATGTCCCAGGATAAACAAGAATATAAAAAATGGCTCGAAGAAAAATTAAAAAATCCCGAGGATATTCAAAAAGTCCTTAACACACAGTTTACACCTGAACAGTTGGCACAAGGCGAAGAAGATAAAGAAATTATTACCAATATTATAAAAGACATTAATATAAAAGCAGAAGAATATTGTGAAAATGTTGAAACTTCCTTTGAGACATTAAGTTTCCTATCCACTTTAGGTACTATTCCAATTGCTTTAGGAATTAAAAAACTTTTAAGTCTTAAAGCTTTTGAAAGAATGCCCGGAGAATTAAAAGGGATTTTTGTAGGATTTGCAAGTATTCTATATATGTTAGGCGTTATGTCGGTTGGTTTATCAGAAAAGAAAAAAGCTTCACGTGTCGGGCGGTATGTTAAGAAAAAAGAAATTCTTAACAATCCGGAAGTACTTATGACATATAATGATGAACAGTTTAAGCAAGCTGAAAATGTTAAAGCACCTAAAAAGAAACAAGGATTTTTTGCAGGAATTATAGATGATTTTAAATTTTTACCTACATATATTCGTGATAGACGAGAATATTTTAAATATTCTCAAACAGAAGCCAAAGAAAAAGAAAAACTTTATGATGCTTTAAAACAAACTGACGTTACACAAGAACAATTAACAGATGCAAAACACTTACAGGAAAAAACATTCACCACATTTGATAAAATAGATGAAATGTCTCAAAGATATTCAGAAGATGTGGAAGCAGGAACCGAAGTAGCAAAAAGTTCTTTCTCAATGGCTTGGACAATTGGTTCTTTTGCTTTAGGTACATTAATAACACTTGGTGCAAAGAAAAAACTGACAAATGGTACAATGCCTGTACATAAAATCGTAAGAACAATTTCTAATATTGTATTAGATAAATCATCTTCAATCAGACAATCGATTATAGATTTTTGTAAAAAAGCAAATAACGACAAAGGTTTAAAAGAGATGCTAAGTAAAGCTTTTGTTGACAGAGATGTAAGAGCTAACTTATTCCAAAAAAGAGAAATACAAGAAATTGTAACTCCGATAATAGGAGAGTTTTCACCGAATATAGATAACGTTGGGCAGTTAGGAAGTACTTTGGAAAAACATTTTAGAAAAGATCCAGTTTCAAAATGGTTTAGAAAACTTGCAGGAGAAATTATTGCTTTGCGGTATATACCAATGGAAAATTCTGGTGCTACAAAAGATATTTTTACAGAACTTACAGAATTTTGTAAAAATTATCCTACACTTATAAAATCAACTATAGTAGGTATGATACCGGGATTAACACTTTTATTTGGTATTCCTTATGCCTTTAGTGCATGGTTAACAAATATTCAGAAAAAAGCAGGTAAGATAGGTATTATGAAAGCGGTTAACGAATTAGACCATCCTCAATTATTCGTAAACCAACAAGAATCAGCAAAACCGCAAGCTGAACAATCACAACAAAAACCTAGATGTTCTCCTACAAGCTTGCTTCCGGCCGCATAAAAGTGTGAAAAGTAAAATGTGAAAAGAAGCTGAATGGGTGAATGGGTGAATAGTTTATAAGTTGATACGTTTATAGGGTTATCGGATTATGGGTTTATGGGTTCTGAAAACAATTTATAACCCTATCACCCTATAAACCTATAAACTTTTTTCACTTTTTGCTTTTTGCATTTTGCTTAATTCGGCTTTCCCACCTTAATAACATTAAACCCTTCGTCCCAATGAACAAAGCCGTTAAGTTCAATATTATGATATTTATAAAGGTTTTCGCTTGCCATTTTTATATATTTTTTAAAATTTTCAGGATTTTTTAAGACTAATCTTCTCACAATTTCATCTAAAGTTGCTGTGCTTCCGGCAATTGTTCCTTCAGCAGAAGTTGCTTTTTTCCCGTCATAAAAAATCTTTTTTCCTGCAAAAATCGTTTCTTTTAAACCACTTTTTGCAATAGGCAGAGAATCAGAAACCAAAATAATTTTATCCTCAGGCTTTATTTTGAAAATAAGTTCCAAAATTTCATCACTTAAATGTATACCATCAGCAATAATTTCCGTATAAATATCATCATTAATTAAAGCTGAAAGTGCCGTAGAATTTTCTCTGTGATTAATCCCTGACATTGCATTGAAAAGATGAGTTACACCCGAACAACCGCTTAAATCCCCTCCTGAACAATGTCCTGCCTGAACTTTTATTCCTTTTGATTTTAAATACTTTTGTAACTCACCGTTTTTATCAAGCTCAGGGGCAAGCGTAACTATTTTTATAAAATCATCTTCAATTAATTTGTAATTGGCAATTGCAGGTTGTAAAAACAATGTTTCATCATGAATACCTTTTTTTTCCGGATTAATGAAAATTCCTTCCAGATGAATTCCCAAAATTTGTGCCATTTCAGTTTCGGGCTGATTTTTTTGTTGTTCTTTGGCGGTTTTTATCCTCTCAATTTGGCGTTTAATATTTTCAATTTTCTCCGTAACAAGAGTCGGATAAAAACCGCCAATGCCATGTTCTAAAAGTTTTTTTGCCAAAAACAAAATATCTTTTGCCTCACAGGTAGAAAAATCTACCCCAAAAGCTCCGTGAAAATGTTGTTCCACAAGAAGTTTCGATTTATAAAAGCTCTTAAAATTTAATTCATTCATCTCAAAACCAAATAAATTGTATTGAAAATCGTTTGAAATGTCAATTTATTATTCGGTTTTTTACTCCTTGACATAAATCAAACGTTTGATTTATAATCGTAATTACTTTAGTAGAGCATAATGTTTTCAGATAGAATTGGGGTAAATGTGGTAAACAAAAAAGAAATTAATCAAAAAACCGAACAAAAAATTATTGAAGTTGCAACCGAAATGTTTGCAAAAAAAGGATTTGAGGGAACAGGTATTCGTGAAATATGCAAAGGAGCAGAGGTTAATACTTGTCTTGTTTCCTATTATTTTGGCGGCAAAAAAGAGTTATACGAAAAAATTGTTGCAAATATTGTAGAAAAAGTCATTAACTATATGAAATCAAGCATGGGCTTTAATGAAATTCCGACGAGTTTTGACCATTTAACCAAACAGGAAAGAATTGATTTTCTATTTAAGGCAATGAATTTCATTCTTGACTATTTTTATTCCTACAAAATTTCGGACAGTGAAATAATGATTTTTTTCAGAGAACAAATTACTTCCGGCACTCCGCTTAATG
The DNA here is from genome assembly GCA_028694425.1 of Candidatus Gastranaerophilales bacterium. Classification (GTDB taxonomy): domain Bacteria; phylum Cyanobacteriota; class Vampirovibrionia; order Gastranaerophilales; family Gastranaerophilaceae; genus JAQVKX01. Next base: position 7,903 of record JAQVKX010000007.1, on the reverse strand, counting down.
CAATAGGGTATAACATTTTCAGGAAACTTCTTGCTTCAATTCTTGAAAAAGATGAAAATGACAAAGAAGTTATATTCAGGTGTATTACTATTGTCGGGGCTATACATTCGGCAAGAGTCTTTAAGCAATTTTCACTAAATATGATGGGGCAAGAACAATATAGCCATGAAGATACTTTACTCTTCAAAGATATTGTGATAAGCCAGATTAAGGCGATATTGAAAGACATAGGGGCATTGTAAATGCAAAAAGCAAAAAGCAAAAAGCAAAAAGGGGGAAAGGGGAAAGGTAAAAGGAGTTTAATTATAGGACTTCTAGCCTTATTTCTGCTTGCACAGCTTCCCTGCTTTTCGGCTTGGGGGAATAAAAGATTGCCGCCTATTAACACTGCAGAAAAAATTAATTACGTAAACATTAACTGGTGGGATAATTTTTCCGATCCGTATTTAAAATGCTATATCCTTCAGGCAATAGAAAATAACCACGAAACAAAACAGGCGTCCTGGAAAGTTGAAGAATACAAACACTCTGTCAAATTGCAATTCTCTCAGGAACTTCCTTCATTGTCCGTCGGAAGCACTTATATAGGAAATCACCTGCCAGACACTGTTAAAGGAACCAAAAGTGCTATTTTTGCAGTACCTTTTATCGCAAGTTATGAAGCTGATATTTTTTTGAAAAACCATGACAAAACAAAATCAAGCAAAAAAGCTTATCAGGCATCAAAATTTCAGGAACAAAGCATTTATATTTCGCTTGCCTCGGATGTTGCAACAACTTATATTAATATAATTAAATTTGATAAACAAATTCAACTTCAACAAGAAATTGTTAAAGTAAAAGAAGAAGAATTTTTACGTGAAAAAGCCAGATATAAAAGAGGTGTGGTATCGATTCCCCAACTTAATGACACAAAAAAAGCATACGAATCCGCAAAAAGCAATCTTGATGAAACAATTAAATTAAGAGATAAGGCTTTAAACCAATTAGCGGTTTTAATAGGAGAATCCCCTGAATGTACTGTTTTAAAAAGGTCATCTTGGGATAACTTTGGCTATAAGTCTCAAATCCCTGCTGAAATTTCATCTGACGTGGTTTTTTCCCGTCCCGATATTTTGGCTGCAGAAGCTAATTTGGGAAAAGCAGGCATTGACGTTCGTGTTGCCAGAAAAGAATTTTTGCCCAGAATTAACATAAACGGTATTTATTCTTTTTCTAATATAGGTTCTTCGGGTTTCGGAACTTGGGATTCCACAATAGCAGCAATTATTGCCGGGGCGACTTTAGATTTATTTAAAGGCGGATATAAAATTGCGAACTTAAAAGTCAACAAAACCCGTTATGAACAAATGTTTGAGGCTTACAGGCAGACTGATTTAAATGCGCTGAAGGAAGTTAATGACAGTCTTTTGGTAATAAAACAAGACAGTAAAATATTTGACAACACAGATACAAATTTAAAACTTCAGACAGATAATTATAAAAGAGCGGTAAAAAGTTACAAAAACGGTGTAATTTCTTATCCCGAACTGCTGTCTCAACAGGAAACTTTATTAAATATGCAGCAAAATCAAATTAATTCGAAGGCAAACTGTTTTATTAATTATATAACTTTGTACAAAGCCGTTGGAGGTAAATTATAAATGAAAAAAGCACTTATAGCGTTGATTTTAGTACTGGTTCTCTTGGGTGGCATACGTGTTTACAACGAAAAACACAAAGAAAATCCCAACGAACTCAAACTTTTCGGTAATATTGAAATCCGTCAGGTTGATTTGGGTTTCAGAGTTGAGGGTAAAATTGCCAAAATGCTTGTGGAAGAAGGCGATTATGTCAAAAAGGGTCAGCTTTTAGGATATTTGGAAGATACAAATTATAAATCGGTATATCAAAAGAATTTGGCAGATATTCAAGCACTCAAAGCAATAAGTGCAAATGCTCAATCTCAATATGAAAGACATATTTCGCTTTGTGCAGACGGTACAACCTCAAAAGAACAATGCGACAGCCTAAAAAATTCAAAGGACAGCTCCAAGGCTTCGCTTGATGCTTCAGTTGCTTCAAGCAAAGGTGCTGCGAAAAACCTTGCGGATACTAAACTTTATGCCCCCGACGACGGGATTATCATGACAAGAATTCAGGAACCCGGTGCTGTTGTTGAGCCTTCAAGCCCGATTTATACAATGGCAAAAACAAAACCGATTTGGGTAAGGGCATACATTCCTGAGCCTGACTTGGCAAATATTAAATACGGTATGAAAGCTGCGGTTTTGACCGATACGATTAACCCGCAAACCGGAAAGCCTCGTGAATATACGGGATGGGTCGGATATATTTCTCCCGTAGCCGAGTTTACACCAAAAACCGTTCAAACAGAAGATTTAAGGACAGATTTGGTTTATCGGATAAGAGTTTACATATACGAACTTGACGATTACCTCCGACAAGGCATGCCGGTAACGGTAAAAATAAAGTTAAAAGGTTGAATTAGGCAAAATGCAAAATGCAAAATGCAAAAAAGTAAGTTTTTACCTCTCCTTTGCGGAGAGGTCGCCTTTCAAAGTGAGCGGAAGTCCGCGAACTTTAGAAAGGCGGGTGAGGGTACAGTAAAAACATATTTTCTACCCTCCCCCATTTTTCCTAATACTCATACTTCGTATTGGAAAAATTCCCCCTCCGCAAGGGAGGGGAACGAAATTAAAAAAGAAAGAATTTTATGATACCAAGCGTTGAAATCAAAAACTTAACTAAACAGTTCGCTCAAGGCGAACCGGCAATCGATAATTTGACCTTAAATATTGAGAAAGGTAAGATTACCGGTTTAATAGGTCCCGATGGGGCAGGCAAAACCACACTTATTCGTCTTATTGCGGGACTTTTAACACCTTCCAAAGGTGAAATTACTACTCTGGAACTTAGTCCTGTCCAACAAAGAGATTTATTGAATACAAAAATAGGTTATATGCCTCAAAAATTCGGGCTTTATGAAGACTTGAGCGTAATCGAAAACCTCAATCTATATGCGGATTTAAAAGGGATTCTCAAACCCGAGAAAGAAGAATTGTTTAATAAAGTTCTTGATATAACTGACTTAAACAACTTTCGCCCAAGACTTGCAGGGGCACTATCGGGCGGAATGAAACAAAAATTAGGGCTGGCATGTACGCTTTTGGGAAAACCTGATTTGCTTCTGCTTGATGAACCTTCGGTCGGTGTAGACCCTATCTCCCGCCGTGAGCTGATAAAAATGGTCAGAGAACTTACAGATGAGGGTATGACAATTTTTTGGTCAACTGCTTACCTTGATGAGGCTCACAGTTTTGATAATTGCATTGTGATGAACGAAGGCAAAATAATTTATAGCGGCTTACCGCATAACCTGAGCGAAACCACGACGGGTTTTGAAGAAAAGGTTATAGAACTTATGGGTGGCTTTAACCCCGAACCTTCAGAGTTAGCTGAAAAGTTTGAACTGAAAGAAGATAACGGTGAATATGTCATTGAAGCACTTGATTTAGCTAAAAAATACGGCGATTTTTATGCGGTAAAAAATAATACTTTTCATATTAAAAAAGGCGAAATTTTCGGGCTTTTAGGTCCAAACGGTGCGGGAAAATCAACTTCTTTCAAGATGATGTGCGGACTTGCAACCCCTACAAGAGGAACAGCAAAAATTATGGGACAGGATATTCTTAAAAATCCTTCTAAAGCACGTTCTTATTTGGGTTACATGGCTCAAAAATTTTCGCTTTACGGTGATATGAGCGTTTTACAGAACTTGAGTTTTTTTTCAGGAGTTTACGGTCTTAATATATTCCAAAGAAAAGAAAAAATTAATGAAATTGTCGATATTTTTCATTTTAAAAAATATTTGGATCGGGACGCCAAGGAACTTCCTCTTGGTTACAAACAAAGGTTATCGCTTGCGTGTGCGGTTATGCACAATCCTCCGGTATTGTTTTTGGATGAACCTACTTCAGGAGTTGACCCGATTACAAGACGTGAATTTTGGCATCATATCAAAGCACTTTCAAAAAAAGGTGTAACCGTAATGGTTACAACGCATTTTATGGATGAGGCAGAATTTTGTGACAGAATAAGTCTGTTTTATAAAGGTGAAGCAATTGCAACAGGCTCACCGAAAGAGTTAAAAACTATGGCAAACGCAAAAACAATGGAAGAAGCTTTTGTGGGACTTATAAGGGAAAGGGAAAGGGAAATAGTGAAAAGTGAGAGGTGAGAAGTAAAAATGGAAACAGTAAACAGTAAACAGGGAACAGTGAACAGAAAATTTTCCATTTATTAAATCGACTTATAAACTTATAAACTAATTATGAAAATACTAAAAGCACTTATTACAAAAGAATTTTATCAAATTTTAAGAGACCCGAGCAGTATCTTAATAGCTTTTGTGCTGCCGTTAATGCTTTTGATAATTTATATGTACGGGGTTAACCTTGATACCGTAAGATTAACCATGGGATTAAAAGTTGATGACCCGTCACAGCAGGTTACAACACTTATTGACTCTTTTAAGAACAATAAATTTGTAACTCCAGTTGTTTACAATAATCCTCAAAAAATGTACGATGATTTAACCGGTTCAAAACTGAGGGGAATTGTCGTTATCCCTAATGATTTTTCCTCCAAACTTGACAGAAAAGATATTGCGGCAATTCAGGTTATAACGGACGGTTCGGAAGTAAATCTTGCAAATTATGTGCAAAATTATTCAAAAATGATTGTTGCACAATGGCTTTATTATACAAGTAAGTATTCCGGGGAAATTCCGCCGGATTTGATTAATATAGATACAAGGTATTGGTACAATCAAGATATAAATAGCCATTATTTTATCTTACCCGGTTCCCTGTGTATTACGATGACACTTATAGGAATGCTTTTAACCGCTCTTGTCGTTGCCCGTGAATGGGAAAGAGGTACAATGGAAGCACTTTTGACAACAAAAGTTACTAAAATGCAGATAGTTTTGGGTAAATATATACCTTATTTCATTGTGGGGATGATATCTATGTCATTTAACGTTTTTATGTGTATAAATGTCTTTCAAATCCCTTTTCGGGGAAGTTTGTTAATCTTATTTATTTTCTCTGCGTTATTTTTGTTCACGGCAATGGGACAGGGACTTTTGATATCAACCGTTTTAAAAAATCAATTTACTGCAAGTCAGGCAGCATTGGTAGGCGGTTTTTTACCTGCGTTGATGCTTTCAGGGCTTGTTTTCCCGATAATTTCAATGCCTGTACCCATTCAATGGTTAAGCAAAGTGGTTCCGTCAAGTTACTTTGTATCCTGCATACAAAGTGAATTTATGACCGGAACTGTTTATGAAATTATAATCCCGAACTGTATATTCATGGGTGTTTTGGGAATAATTTTGTTTATTGTGGTTTATAAAAAAACGCAGATGAGATTAGAATGATGAAGGGAAAAAGCAAAAGGTAAAAAGTGAAGTGTGAAGCAAAAACAACTTATAAACTGTTCACCTTATCACCTTATAAACTAAAAAAGGACAACAATGCCAATCAGACGAATAATATCATTAATAAAAAAAGAATTTATACTAATCTGGAAAGATCCCAACAGCAGAATGCTTATAATCGTTCCTCCGCTTTTGCAGCTGTTTATTTTTGCACATGCAGCAACTATGGAGGTCAGAAATATCGACATGGCGGTTCTCGATAAAAGCCAAACTCTTCAGTCCAGAAACTTGATAAGCGAATTCCAACATTCAAAATGGTTTAAAAAGATAATACTCGTTGAGAATGAAAATCAGGTCGCACAAATGATAAAAGCAAAAAAAGTTCAAATTGCCCTTTGTCTCAATACGGATTTTGCAACAAGATTACTAAGCAATAAACAAACAAATGTGCAGCTTATTCTGGACGGACGCCAAACGAATCTTGCAGGGATTGTAAACGGTTATGCCACAACAATTATCGGACAATATGAAGCCCAATATTTTCCCAAAAGAAATGTACCCAAAATTAACATTGAAATCAGAAACTGGTTTAATCCGAATTTGATTTTCCTTTGGTACACAGTAGTTTCGCTGGTAACAATCTTGGCGACATCAATTGCACTTGTGCTTACGGCACTTTCAATTGCAAGAGAAAGAGAAATGGGAACTTTTGACCAGTTAATAGTTTCGCCACTGAGTTCTTTTGAAATATTAATGGGAAAAATCATTCCGCCGTTGATTATTTCATTAATTTTGGCAACAATAATGGGTATTTTTACAAATATATTTTTCCAAGTTCCGTTTGTCGGTTCGGTACCCCTGTATTATTTTTCAATGTTAATATACCTACTATCAGTCCTTGGCATCGGGCTTTTTATATCATCAATTTGCAAAACCCAGCAGCAAGCTATTTTAGGAGCATTTACATTCCAAATGCCGGCAATTTTACTATCCGGATATATATCACCGGTTGAGGATATGCCGATGTTTTTCCAAACAATAACCTGGCTGAATCCTGTAAGATTCTTCCTTGTGATTATGAAAGGGGTTTGTCTAAAAAATATGCCCGCCGAATATGTTTATCAAAATCTCATACCTTTAATTTTTATTGCCATTCTGACCCTCTCAGCCGCAAGCTGGATGTTTAAACGGAATTTGGATTAAGTAATTTACAATTATCGATTTTTATGATAAAAAAGGGAGAGTAGAAATTTTCAACTATTCAACTAAAACGGGACGTAGCGCAGCTTGGTAGCGCACCACCTTGGGGTGGTGGGGGTCGCAGGTTCAAATCCTGTCGTTCCGATTTTTTTGTTAATACCGATTTGCAATCAACAAAGTAATAATACGTCATCCTGAACTTGTTTCAGGATCTAATTAATTTAAAGACAGGAATAAGTTGATGAAATTACATGAACTTTTAACAAAATCAGAAAGTGATTGGCTTGATTTTAAAAGGCAATGGTATAACGATACTGTCGATTTAATTTTAGATATTTTATGCTTGGCAAATTCTGATGCTAATTCGGACAGGTATTTGGTCATTGGTTACGATGAAAATGAAAATACATTTGGTGATATTTCAATTAATCGTAAAAATAGAGATAATTTTTATAATACATTATCAACTGCTAACTTTAACCGAATTTCAAATATTCACTTAAAAACGATAATTGTAGAAGATCATGAAATTGATATTATTGTAATAGAAAAAACTAATTATCGTCCATATTTTTTATTGAAGGACAAATCAAAAAAAGGACAAATTGTCAGAGCAGGCGTTATATACACCAGAAACGGTTCTTCAAATACCCCAATTAATGAATCTGCATCTGAAAATCAAATCGCTGATATGTGGCGTGATAGATTTGGTTTAACCATTTCACCAAAAGAGCGATTGAACTTATATGTCAAAGATTTTGCAAACTGGAAATATGTATGTAACCCTAATGATGATTTTATAAACATTTGGCATTATGAACCATTTCCTGAGTTTACCATAGAGTATAACAATCCTGAAAATATGAGAGATTACTCCAATCCACGAGAACATGCTCGTTATACTTTTGCACATTCAATAGGAAATTCTTATGAAACGAACATAAGATACAAATATCATACGACAATACTTGAGCCAAATAGTTTATTCCTTTGTGATAAATATCATTTTAAAATACTCCATCCTCATATTGATTGGTTATATTATAACTCTGAAGATTTCACTGATATACATGTTTTTGCAAATAATTCTCAGATTTCTGATAGAGGAAAAACTGTGAGTGAAATAGATGCTCATAGTAAAGATTTAGCAAGCCAATAAATGCACTAAGCGTTCATGGGCATCATGGATTTGGTAAACTTCATCGTGTATAATGTGCTTCACGCAACCAATTGAGCCGCCCAACTCCGCTCTAAGTACCG